>MVCS01000094.1 GCA_002049885.1 Planctomycetales bacterium 4484_123
GCGGCGGACCGTTCCCGTCTGGGTGCCGCTGGGGTTGCACGCGATCGGCCTGGTGCTTTGGGGCGCCCTGCGCCCGCTGGCGATTCTGCACCTGGCGGCGGTGACGGCCGGGACGGTGGCCTTCCTGGTGGGGCTGTGCGTGTACTTCAGCACCCGGCTGCGAAGGACGACCACCGCGGTACTGGCTGCCCTGGGCACCGCGACACTGCTGTGGCTGGTGGTGCCGGCAGTGGGCGGGATGCTGGCCGGTGCGGCCGCCAACTGGGCCCGGGACGCCCTGGCAGTGTACCTCTCGACCAACCCGGTCGTGCAGGCCGTCGTGGTGGTCGTGGGCGGGGCGGTCCGGCCCGAACAGACCGCCGCGGGAGGGCCGTCCTACAGTTGGCCCATGGGCTGGCTGGGCAGCGGCGCGACCACGGCCTTGACGTTGGCATATGCATTGGGCTACGGCGCGGCGGGTGCCGTGATGGCCTGGCGGGCCGCACGCCGCTTCCGCAGGGATGTCTTCTGATGGCACCGGGCCGCCCACTGGGCCGGGCTTTCCGTCAGTCGGTCGATGGGATATCCTGAGCGGCGACCATGGTCAGGAAGATTACGCCCAGCCTGGAGGAGCGTCAGAACCTTTGGCGGCTCCTGGAGCTGGCTCGCGAAGAGGACCTCGGCAGCGGGGACGTGACCAGCGCCATCCTGCCGGCGGCGCTGCGGGCTGTGGGCCGGTTCGTCG
The DNA here is from genome assembly GCA_002049885.1 of Planctomycetales bacterium 4484_123. Lineage (GTDB taxonomy): Bacteria > Planctomycetota > Phycisphaerae > SM23-33 > SM23-33 > MVCS01. The sequence goes on from MVCS01000094.1 coordinate 725, forward strand.
CCCGCCAGCCGCTGGTTTTCTGCGGCGGGGCCATGCTGGAGGCCATCGCCGTTCGCTATGACGGTGCCATTCAGACCACCCTGCACTGCCCGGAGGGTCTGCCGGTGGAGGCCGGGGCGGTCCTTGCCGAGTGGGCCGGGCCGGCCCGCGGCATCCTGGCGGCCGAACGCGTGGCCTTGAATTTCCTCCAGCGACTTTCGGGTGTGGCCACCACCACACGGGAGTACGTCGAGGCCGCGGCGGGCACGGGGGCCGCCATTTACGACACGCGGAAGACCACCCCGGGCTGGCGGGAGCTGGAGAAGTACGCCGTTCGCGTTGGCGGGGGGCTGAACCACCGCAAGGGCCTGTATGACGCGGTGCTGGTGAAGGACAATCACCTGGCCATCATGGCCCGTGCGGAGGGGCGCGACCCGCTGACGGCGGTGGGCAGGGAGCTGGAGAGGATCCGCCCGTATCTGCCGGAGGGGGCTTTCATCGAGCTGGAGGTGGACAGCCTGGAGCAGTTCGGCCGGGCGCTGGGCCTGGGCGTGGACATCATCCTGTTGGACAACATGACCGTGGAGGAGCTGGCCGAGGCGGTGCGGCTTCGGGATGCCGCCGGGGCCCGCGGCAGGGTGGAGCTGGAGGCTTCCGGGGGGATCACTCTTGCCAACGTCCGGGCGGTGGCCGATACCGGCGTGGAGCGGATCGCCGTCGGGGCCTTGACCCACTCGGCCGGGGCCGTGGATATCTCATTGGAGGTGGAGGTGGACTGAGCCCGCCGGGGCGCTTTGGGCGTGGTGGGCGGCAACCATGGAGCACGTCAACCGGGTTCTGGAGCTCTTGTACGATCGCCCCGGAGGGTACTTCGCCCTGGAGGAGCTGGCCGAAGCGGCGGGGCTGGACCGCCCGGGCCTGGAGGCCGCCCTGGAGGCCCTGATGCGCCGGGGACACCGCATCGAGCGCACGCCTGTGCAGGGGGTGAGACTTCGCCGGCCCACGGTGATGGATGCGCACCTGCTGGAGCGGAACCTGCCGGTGCGGCACATCGGCCGGCACGTCATCTGCTTCGGCCAGGTGGGTTCGACCAACGACGTGGCCTTCGACTCGTCGGCCCGGGCGGCCGGTCAGGCCCTGGTGGTCACGGCGGAGTTTCAGCGGGCTGGCCGGGGGCGCATGGGCCGGCGGTGGGTCTGTCCGCCCTCGGCGGGGGTGTTGGCCTCGGTGCTGCTCCACGCCGGGGCGAGCGGGCTCGCCCACGAGCAGTTGACCGTGGCCGCTGGCCTGGCGGTGGCGGAGGGCATCGAGGAGGCCGCGGCCGTGGATGCCCGGCTGGCTTGGCCCAACGACGTGCTCGTCGGCGGGAGGAAGGTGGCGGGTGTGCTGGTGGAGGTCCGCGGCGGTTTGACGGTCGTGGGCTTCGGCATCAACGTCAGCGCCGCCCCGGGGGCCGGGGAAATCGGCCGGCCGGCGACGTGCCTCTCGGTCGAGGCCGGTTTGCCGGTGGAGCGGATCGAACTGCTGCGTGCCGTGCTCGTGCGGCTGGACAGGAGGGTTGAGGCCCTCGCCGGGGGCGAGCTGGAGGAGCTGCATCGCTCCTGGCTGCGTCGGTGCGTGATGCTCAACCGCCGGGTCCGTTTTCGCTGGGCCGGACGCGTGCTCGTCGGGCGTGTGCTTGACCTCCACCCGACCCAGGGCCTGGTGGTGTTGGCGGACGACGGCCAGCAGGTGCACCTGCCGGCGGCGGAGACCACCGTCCTGGGCGAGTCGGACGGCCCGGGGTAGGCCGCCCGCGGGCCTGGGGCGGGCTCGCGGTGCCAGTGGAGGCCTGGTCACGGCAGCGGGGGTGATTTTTCGCCGGCCCGTTTTGCTCGCAGCGGAGGCGTATCCTACATTCCCTGTGTACTCGGGGACTGTCCTGGCCGGACGGGCCCCGAGATAGTCCTCGAAAGGGCAAACCGCCGGCGACGGCGGGACGCAAAGTCGCGGGTCCCGGGGCGCGCGCTCCGGGACGGCTGGGCTGCCGAAGGGACCAGGTCGCCGGGACATCTGTCGGCGGCCGGGGCCGGTGGCAGGGCCCTGGGCCCTGCACCGGCTTGCCACCTGGCGGGACTCCGAAACTCGCCATCCTGAAGCAGTCCACGTCCGAGAGGTCCGCGGTGGCGCGGCCAGCAGCCGGCGAGCCGGACTCTCAGGCAGGCCGCGGCGCATTTGATGCGGACTCTTAGTCAAGCCGCCCCACGGTGATGTCGATACGCGAATGGGCCGAGGCCGCCTGGGTCTGGCAGGTGGTGAGGCGCGACGTGGCATCGGCCGGTAAGTGCCCCTGACTGGGCCTTTCGGGCTGATGGAGGATGGGAGACGTGCTCGGGAAACATCGGTGGACTGAAGAAGCTTTGGAGGTCGAGTCAATGGATCGCAGGAAAGGCTTCACGCTGGTCGAGATTCTGATCGTGGTCATCATTCTGGGGATTCTGGCGGCGATCGTGATCCCGCAGTTCACGGAAGCGTCGAACGATGCCCGTGAGTCGGCGCTGGTCTCGGACCTGCAGACGGTTCGCAGCCAGATCGAGCTGTACAAGGTGCAGCACCTGGAGAAGCTCCCGCACCTGAACGAGAACGGCCAGGCGGACACGAGCAATTTCAAGAATCGTCTGACCGGGCGGACCGACCAGGACGGCAAGATCAACTCCAACGGTGCCTTCGGGCCCTACCTGCAGAAGTTCCCGACCAACCCGTTCGCCAGCACGAACGCGGATGGGGTGAACTTTGGCACGGCGGACCCGGCACCGGGCGACGGGACCAGCGGCTGGTACTTCAACACCAGTACTGGGAAGTTCTCGGCCAACGACTCCACGGCTCACGCTGCCCTGTAGCGGCTTTCTGCGGGCGGCGCGGCTCCAGGCGCGGGCGCAGCCCGCGCCTGGAGCCAGCCCGTCCGTCCCCCGTTGCGGGGTCGGGCGGGTACGAACAGCTCGCACCCCGCGCCTGGTGAGGCGCGGGGCGGCGGGAGCCCTTCCGCCCGGCACTTGCGCCTGGCGGATTCGGCTGCGCCAAACCTGGTGATGGTCGCCGCGCTTTGTGAGGGCTGAAGGCCATGCCTACTCGGAAGGCATTCACATTGGTGGAGATCCTGGTGGTAGTGCTGATCCTGGGGATCCTCGCCGCCATCGTGCTGCCGAGGTTCTCCAACGCCTCGGCGGTGGCCCGTGCCAGCATGCTCGCCGACGATCTGCGCGTCATCCGCATGCAGATACAGGTCTTCAAGTCGCAGCATATCGGCGTGGCCCCGGGATACCCCAATTGCGACACCAGCCAGGCGCCCACGGAGGCGGCTTTCGTGGCGTACATGACGATGGCCTCCACCGCCGAGGGCGCCACCGCCCCGCCGGGAACGCCGGGGTACGACTACGGCCCGTACCTGCGCGAGATCCCCGCGAACCCCGTAAACGGCAAGAACACGGTGCAGATTGTCAGCGATGGCCAGGCGTTCCCTACCGAGGGCGACGACAGCCACGGGTGGGTGTATCAGCCTTCCACCTTGGTCTTCAAGGCCGACAGCCCCGGCGAGGACGACAGCGGCAAGGCATACTTCGAGTACTAGCATGCGACGAGCTCATCACCTCCATGCCGACGGTCTGACCCTGCTGGAGGCGCTCTTGGCGGCGGTGGTGCTGGCCATGGCGGCCAGCGCCGTGATCATGCCCTATGCCGTGGGTGCCCAGGCCACCATGCGCGACGCCCGCCAGACCCTCGCGGTCAACCTGGCCCAGGACATGATGGAGGAGATCCTCACCAAGGCCTTCTCCGACCCCGAGGGCGACGAGACGGGCGAGAAGGACCGCTCCAGTTGGGACGACATGGACGACTACGACGGCTACGAGGAGAAGGCGGGCACCATTCGCAGCTTCGACGGCACCTTGATGGACGACCCCGCCGCGGCGGGGCTGTCCCGGCATGTCTCGGTGGTCGGCGTGTACGTCTCCGGCCAGGACACCGGCCAGCCCCCGACGTTCCTGCGCATCACCGTGGAGATCCGACACAACGGGCAGACCGTTACCTCACTCAGCCGCTTGGTGTACGCCAATGCCTCGTGAGGAGGACACACCGGTGCAGCGGGCGAGCCAAACCGCATTGACCATCCCGGAACTGGTCCTGGCAATGAGCATCACGGCCATGATCGGCCTGGCCGTCGGCGGCCTGGCCGCCGGCCTGTCCTATGCCCACAGCCATACTGACTCGCTGGCCGATGCGGTGCAGTCCGGGCGGGCGGCGATGATGAGCATGGAGGCCACGCTGCGGAGGTCCAAGCTCGTGACGGCGACGGGGGCCGGCGCCCTGGTGGCCTGGATGGGCGATACCAATTCCGACAAGTCCATCAACCTCGACGAACTGGTGCTGCTGGAGTATCAGCAAGGCGCCGGCACGGTGGAGCAGTGGCAGGTGGTCTTCCCCGACAGCATGGGGACCGTGTTGAGACGATTGCTGAACCGCAGGCTCTCGCTGTCGGCCGTGAGCGACCCGGCCACCGTTCGCCGGCTCATGAGCAGGCCCATATACAGCAGGTATCTCTCGCAGGTGGTCATCGCCACCGACGTGCAGCGCTTCGAGGTGGGCACGAACCGCGCGCCGCCGCTGTGCCGATTGGTGCTGTTGAGGCTGTCGGTGGGCCAGGGCGCCGAGAGTATCTCGCTGAGCAACGCGGTGCGCCTGCGGGCGGACCTGACGGGCAGCGTGCGCAAGGTCAAGGGATCCTACGTACTGGACTTGTAACCACAGAGGCACCGGGAGGGTTTTCGTCATGCGAGCGACCGGGACGGCCCGGAGGGGATTCGCGCTGCTGCTGGTCATGATCCTGGTAGCGGTGGGGGTGGTGCTGGGGGTTTCCTATCTCTCGGTGGCGTCGTTGAAGGTCCGGGTCTCGGAGAATTTCCAGTCGCTGCAGCGTGCCCGTTACCTGGCCGAGTCCGGCCTGGAGCACGCCAAGTACCTGCTGCGCTACAGCCCCGAGAGGTTGGACGGAACGCCCGGCAATCCGTTGGGCCCCTACTACGTGGACAACTCGGCCGACCGCTACTACATCAGCGCCACCCCTGACGGTTCCGTGCCGGGCAAGTACACGCTCACCGCCACGGCGGTGGTCGGCGGCGTGCAGCGCAGCTCCTCGGTGACGGTGCAGCGCAGCCCCGGCGCCCAGATCGAGATCGAGCAGGGCGTGCTGGTGGGAGGCGGGTTCGTCTGGTTGCCCTGGAGCCTGACCCTGAAGGGCGATTTCCACGCCAACGGGTTCCTGCTGAACATGGCCCGCATCGAGGGTGACGCCAGCGCCACCACCGGTTTGTGGGACCCCTGGCATCGCATCAGCGGCGATACCGAGGGGCGGGCGGAGACCGTCGAGACGCCCCGGCTGAAGGTCACTCAGTACACCAAGTACGAACTGAACGGGGTCAAGTGCAAGGCCACCAAGTTCAAAGGCACTCACCTGACCCGCAACGACCCGCTCGCCGACGGCGGGGCCATTACTT
>MVCS01000095.1 GCA_002049885.1 Planctomycetales bacterium 4484_123
TCATGAAGATCGCCGTTCCACTGAGCCAAGGCCGTCTGAGCCCGCACTTCGGTCACGCCGAGGCCTTTGCCATCGTCGAGGCCGATCGCGAAGGCCGGCGCGTGCTGGGCACGGAGCTGCACCACCCGCCAGCCCACGAGCCGGGCGCCCTGCCGCGATGGCTGGCCGGCCTGGGGGTGGAGGTCATCCTGGCCAGCGGGATGGGCATGCGGGCCCAGCAGTTCTTCGCCCAGTTCGGCATCGAGGTCGTCGTGGGCCTGCCGGCCGAGGCACCCGAAAGGCTGGTACAGGGCCTGCTCGACGGCACCCTTGAGGCCGGGCAGAACGTCTGCGACCACTGAACCGACCCCCGGCGCCACCTTCTGCCCTGCTGGCGGGGACCTGCGCGCGCCGGGGGGCAAATCCCCGGCGGAACGGGCCGGCCCCGATTCACGGTGCCTATCACTCACCAGACGGCAAGCTGGATGAAAGGAGAGGTACCGTGATGATGAAGAAGCTTCTGCCGACGGCTGCGGCATTGGCCGTGATGGTGGGCCTGTGGTGAGTGGCCTCGTTGCCGGCTGAGGAGGTCCCCGCCGGGCATCACCGGGCGGGCAGGACGGTAACGACCGGCCAGGTCGTGGGCCTCAAGGGCGTGCTGAAGACCCTGGACGCAGTCGCCAGGGTCGTTGAGGCCGGTCAGAGCAAGGTCGCGCTGGAGTCCCTGGCCAGGGCCGGGAAGCAACTGGCGGCTGCCCGCGCCGCACTGGCCCGGGCGGTCAGGCCGGACTTCGCCAACCGGCGCTGCCCCATCATGGGCTCGAACATCGTGCCCGAGAAGGTCACCGCCAACCTGGTGGGCCACTTCAAGGGCGGGAAGGTGGCATTCTGCTGCGGCATGTGCCCGTCCAGGTGGGACAAGCCCGGCGACGAACGGAAGCAGGCCAATCTGGAGAAAGCCAAGTAGTCGCAGGGCGTCCCGGGCCGGGCCACACTAGAGTTGCTTTTTCTTCAGGCGTTGGCGCAGGTAGGCGTCAATGAAGGGCTGGATGCCCCCGTCGAGCACGGCGGCGGCGTTGGCGAGCTTCAGGCCGGTCCGCTCGTCCCGCACGAGCTGATAAGGGTACAGCACGTAGGAGCGGATCTGGTAGCCGAAGGCTATCTCGCCCTTCTCGCCGTACATCTTGGCCAGTTCGGCATCGCGCTGGGCCTGTTCGCGCTGGTAGAGCTTGGCCAGGAGCATGTGACGGGCGGTGGCGCGGTTCTGGTGCTGCGAGCGCTCGTTCTGGCACTGCACCACGATGCCGGTGGGCAGGTGGGTCAGGCGGACGGCGGAGGAGACCTTGTTGACGTGCTGGCCGCCGGCCCCGCCGGCACGGAAGGTCTCCTCGCGAACGTCCTTGTCCCAGTCGATCTGGATCTTGATGTCGGTCGGCTCGGGCAGGACGTCCACGGAGGCGAAGCTGGTGTGCCGCCGCTTGGCCGCGTCGAACGGGCTGATCCGCACCAGCCGGTGCACCCCACGCTCACAGGAAAGGTAGCCGTAGGCGTAGGGCCCCTTCACGTGCAGCGTCACCGAGCGGATGCCCGCCTCCTCGCCATCGAGCCGGTCCACCTCCTCCACGCCGTAGCCGGCCTCTTCCAGATAGCGCAGGTACATCCGCAGCAGCATCTCGGCCCAGTCGCAGCTCTCGGTGCCGCCGGCCCCGGCGTGTATGGACAGGTAACAGTTGCCCGCGTCGTCCGGGCCGGAGAGCATCGTCTGAAGCTCCAGGCGCTCCACGTCGGCGGAGAGCTTCTGGGCCTCCTCGGCCGCCTCGCGCAGGGCCTCCTGGTCGTCGGACTCGCAACCAAGCTCATAAAGGACCTGAAGGTCCTCCAGCCGCCGGGTCGCCTCCGTGACCGGCTCCACCATGGCCCTGAGGGTCTTGAGGCGCCCGACGACCTTCTGCGCCGAGTCCTGGTCGTCCCAGAAGCCCGGCCCGGCCATCCGGCCCTCGATCCGCTGCATCTCCTGCTGGCGCGCAGGGAGGTCAAAGAGAGTCCCGGATCGCCAGGATCCGGGCCCGAAGTGAATCGATGACGGCGGGAAGCTCTGTCAGCTCGATCATGGTCGTCTCCTGCTTCATACCTAGCATATTCCCCCGTCACCGACAAGCTTGGAAGCCTCCCGGCGGCGCGATATAAGGACCTCCCGAAGGAGCCACCCGGCGTGGAACACTTCGCCGACAGACTGCTGGAGGCCATCGAGCGCAAGGGCTCACCAGTGTGCGTGGGCCTGGACCCGCTGCTGGAGAGGCTGCCGGTTGATTTGTCACGGCGTGCCGGCGGGGCACCCGCCCAGGCCGGCGACGACCCGGCGGAGGCTGCTGCCCTGCTGGAGCGGTTCTGCGTGGAGGTAATCGACGCCGTCGCGGACATCGTTCCAGCGGTCAAGCCGCAGGTCGCACACTTCGAGCGTTACGGCGGGGCGGGAATGTCGGCCTACCACCAGGTCATGCGCACCGCCAAACAGGCCGGGCTGCTCGTCATCGCCGACGTGAAGCGCGGGGACATAGGCTCGACGGCCGCACAGTACGCCGCCGCGTACCTCAAGGGTCCCGACGGTCCCGACGCCATCACCGTCAGCGGGTACTTCGGCGCCGACGGGCTGAGCCCGTTCGTCGAGGCCGCCCGCGACGGCGGCAACGGCCTGTTCGTGCTGGTGCGCACCTCCAACCCGTCAGCCAGGGACGTCCAGGACTTCACCGACGCAGAGGGCAAGACGCTCTTCCAGCACACGGCCCAGTGCGTGGCCAGCCTCGGCGAGGCCGGGGAACTCATAGGCGCCAGGGGCTATTCCCTGGTAGGTGCGGTGGTGGCTGCAACGTATCCGCAGGAGGCCCGGCTGCTGCGGGAAATCATGCCACAGCAGCTCTTCCTGGTGCCCGGTTACGGCGCCCAGGGGGCCGGGGCCGAGGACTGCGCCGCGGCCTTCAAGCCCGACGGCACCGGCGCCATCGTCAATGCCAGCCGATCCGTCATCTACGCCTTCCGCCGCCCCGGCCAAGTCGAGGCCGACTGGAAAGCCGCCGTCCGAGAGGCAGCCCGAGCGTTCGCCGGCGACATCGCCCGGGCCCTGGGAGGGACCTGACGCAGCGGCCGTCGGACCTGTCCGAGCCGCCCGGAGCGAACGAGGTGTCGGCAGAGCAGCCCGTCCGGCAACCTGGGTAACACAGATGTCTGACCGTGGACGCAACGTGCAGTTGTTCGCCCTGCCGGGCCCGCCCCCGCGGCAGATCTCGGTGGGCCCGGGCCGGTACCGGCTGCTGCGCGTCTTCAAGCACGACTTCTTCGCGGCCACGGCCCAGTACCAGGCCATCGGCCCGGCCAGGCCGGAGCGTATCGTGGTGAAGCTCTACCGCACCCAGCGGTTCTGCGGCCTGCCCATGGCCTGGGCGGGTCGGCTGAGCCGGGACCACGAGATGGGCATCTACGCCGCCCTGGCGGGCGTGCCTGGCGTGCCCAGGCTCGTGGGTCCGGTGGGCCGGACCGGGCTGGCGGTGGAACACATCGACGCGGTGCCGCTGGACCACCTGCCCTCGCCGCCGGCGGGCTACTTCGACCGCATGCGGGCCGTGCTGGACGGCGTCCATCGGCGCGGGGTGGCCCACGTGGACGCCAACAAGCGCTCCAACATGCTGGTCGGCCCCGGCGGGGAGGCCTACCTGGTGGACTACCAGATCGCCATCCGCCGCCGCGACGACCTGCCCTGGCCGCTGCGGGGCGTCCTGGCCCGCCTGGTGAAATACTTTCAAGGGAAGGACCTCTACCATCTGTACAAGCAAAAGCGACGTCTGGCGCCGCAGGAACTGACTGACGCGGAGGACACCCTCTCCCGCCAGCGCTCGGGATGGCACCGCCTGCACCGGACGCTCACGAAGCCCTACCGCGCCATCCGTCGGCGGTTCCTCCGGCGGCAGTACCGCTCCGGCCGGCTGGTCAGTCCCAGCGCCCAGTGGGAGGACCAGCACCAGCCGGAGAAGGACACCTGGCAACAATAGCCGGGCGGCAGCCGGGCCCCGGCGGCGCGGCGGGCCCGGCGACAAGCGAGCCGTGAGGCAAGGAGGTGATGCATGAAGGCCATGGTACTGGAGCAGTACGGCCCCATTGAGGACTCGCCGTTGAGGATGCGCGAACTGCCCGACCCGGTGCCCGGGCCCGGGGAGGTCCGGCTGCAGGTGAAGGCCTGCGCCATTTGCCGCACCGACCTGCACGTCATCGAGAAGGAACTGCCCCCCGCGAAGCTGCCGGTCATTCCCGGCCACCAGGCAGTGGGCGAGGTGGACGCCCTGGGCGAAGGCTGTCGCCGGCTAAGGCCAGGCCAGCGCGTGGGCATCGCCTGGCTGCGACATACATGCGGGAGCTGCCAATTCTGCCGCGCCGGCCGGGAAAACCTCTGCGAGAAGTCCCGCTTCAGCGGATACCACGAGGACGGCGGCTACGCCACCGCCGCCGTGGTCCCCGAGGAATTCGCCTACGAGATTCCCGATGCCTTCACCGACCGCGACGCCGCCCCGCTGCTGTGCGCGGGCATCATCGGCTACGCGGCCCTGCGACGAAGCCAGCTGCCCGACGGCGGCAGGCTGGGCATCTACGGCTTCGGTTCCAGCGCCCATGTGGTCATCCAGCTTGCCCTGCACCGGGGCTGCGAGGTCTTCGTGGTCAGCCGGGGCGAGTCTCACCGCCAGCTCGCACGCCAGATGGGAGCCGCCTGGGTGGGCCGTTCAGCCGAGCAGATGCCCGTCAAGGTCCACAGCGCGATCATTTTCGCCCCCGCCGGCGAGCTCGTCCCGCCGGCCCTGGAAAAACTCGAAAAGGGCGGCACGCTCGCCTTGGCGGGAATCTACATGACGGCCATACCCCGGATGGACTACGAGAAGCATCTCTTTTACGAGCGCAACATCTGCTCGGTGACGGCCAACACCCGCCAGGATGGGCGGGAGCTGCTGGCAGAGGCCGCCCGAATCCCCATCCGCCCCCACACCACCACCTACCTTCTGCACGACGCCAACCGCGCCCTTCAGGACCTCAAGGCCGACCTCATCAACGGCACCGGGGTACTCGTGATGGGCTAGAGGCAACGGAGCGAATGGCCGCTGGTCACCTGCCCGGCACCGCCAGCCAGGCCGCCAGCACGCCGAGAATGTACTCCTCGATCCGACTGACTGGGCGGAGCCACACGCAGCAGTTGGTCCCGCCGACCAGGGTCTTGGAAGGCGCCCTGCCGCGCCCATCCGCCAGCCGGGTATCGCCCAGGGCCGGCGAGCTGAACGCCTCGATACTGACCGCCGGGATGGTCTCAATCCGTTCCAGCAGCGCACCCAGCAGCCCGCACTGGTGCAGCTCGTGCATCTTGCCTTCTTCCTCGACGATCCGACCGTAGTCGCACAGGTGGCCGTAGCAGTACTTCTCGAACTGCCCCGGGCTGATCAGCGTGGTGGAGGTGTTCTCCACGGAGACGACCAGGTCGGTCGGCGTGTGGCGGGCGACCTGTCGGACAATCTCCCTGTTGGTTTCGTGCATCAACCCATCAGCTCCTCCAGCTGCCGGGGAAAGTCGGCCAGCATCAGATGGGTGTCGACCGGCCCGATGACGTGTTCGACGAGGTGCATCAGCGGGCTGGTGCCCCAGCCGGTCTTGGTCATGCCGCGCTGGCCGACCTGGCGGCAGCGGGCCCGGGCGGCGGCCATGGCCTCGCCGTCCGGCTCAACCTTCACGTCGCTGCAGAGCCAGCGGAAACGTTGCAGGTCCTGGCGGGTCTTGACCGGAAGCTCCACCGGGTGCCAGCTCCGCGTGGCCGGGTCTTGCCTCCGGCGCTCGACCAGCTCGCCGTCGGGGCCGCGGGTGACTGTGATTGCGGGCGCCGTCCCGCCGGATCGTCTCGACCTCCACGTGCGGCCGGGTGACGCGCACGGCGCGCCCGACCCCGAAGATGCCGTCCGCACAGACGTAGTCGGGCAGTTCCCGGCAGGACATGCCCCTGACGCGCTCCAGCTGGGCTGTCCGCCAGGTGCCGTTATAGACCTTGGCCCTGTACGGCAGGCGGTCCACGTCCTGCCCGCGACAGGCCGCCAGCAGCCGCTGTCGGGAGGTCATCTCGCCTACCTCCGGCGGCCCGGTCTCAGGCCAGCCGCGACACGGTGCCCGCCCCATGCAAAACGGCAAGCCCGCCGGGCCTGTCACCCGGCGGGCTTGCCGCAATCCTCTC
>MVCS01000096.1 GCA_002049885.1 Planctomycetales bacterium 4484_123
CGCCCGAGGGGCCCTGGCGGGAAATCGCCTGCCGGGAAATCGTCGAACATCCACAGGGCTGGCATTTCGGCATCCTCGGCGAGGGGCGCTTCTCCGGCCAGTCGGGCAGAGCCTACGTGCGGTTCTCGGCCGGCAAGGGCGCCCATGGGTTCCGCATCATGGGACACTACGTCCCGGCCAAGGAGCCCAGGGAGCCATCGCCGCTGGAGGTGGAACACGCCTGGTACGAGATGCATGAGGACGTAGGCCGGCGCCTGCACAAGCACGTCGAGGTCATCACGGCTGAGCAGCACGAGTACATCATCCGCTGCGAGCGCGAGCCGCACGACGAGTACGTGGCCATGCGCATCCCCTCGACACGCCAGCCGTAGGGCGCGCAGCTCCGCCGGGCACGGGGCGGCCGGGCGAGTTGCACGCGTGCAGGAAACTTGCAGGCCCCACGGCATCCGGCGCGCCGGCAGAAGCCAGCCACGGCGTGCTGACAAATGTTCTTGCGTTGGCCTGGGGGCGGGGCTACCATCCCGGCCGGTTCGTCTCTGTACGAGCCGTTGGGCACCTCACCTTCCTGGGACCTGAAAGGACAGGCAACCATGGCCAAGTCCACAAAGAGACAGGCGGGCAGATCCAAGACAAGGCCGACGGGCAAGGGGCTCTCCAAGTCGGGCCCAGCGGACTGCCTGGCGGCCGGACGCGGGCGGCTCCTGAAAAACTGGTTGGCGAACGTCAAGTCCCTGCCCGGCGCCCGCATCCTGGAGCTGGTACCGGAGGCCGACGTGCGGGCGGAGATGGACCGGCTGGTGGAAGTGCTGCCGGCGGCCTTCCGGGCCGGACCGGCTGAAGAACTCGAGGCCCCGGCCCTTGCCGAGCTGGTGGAGCTGGTGCGAGATGTCAGCGCCACCTGGGCCAAGCGCGGGCTGGGGGTCTCGGAGATGGCCCACTGGCTGTTTTCGCTGGGCGCGGCCATGCGCGAGGTGCTGATGGAGAAGTTCAGCCGGGACGTGCCCGCCTTGCGAGAGGCCGTCAGCGACGCCATCCGCTTGACGGACAAGCTGCTGCTGGCGGGCATAGAGACCTTCGAGTCGGCCCGGGACGAGATCATCGCCCAGCAAAGCCGATCCATCATGGAGGTCTCCACCCCGGTCATCAAGCTGTGGGAACGGGTGGTGATGCTGCCGCTGGTGGGCGTCATCGACACGCCCCGGGCCCGGCAGGTGATGGAGCGCCTGTTGAACAGCATCGTGCAGACAGAGTCGCGGGTGGCCATCCTGGACGTCACCGGCGTGCCCATGATCGACACCCGCGTGGCCCAGCACCTCATGAAGACGGTGGCGGCGGCTGAGATGATGGGAGCAGAGGTGATCGTTACCGGCATCAGTCCCGATGCCGCCCAGGCCCTAATCAAGCTGGGAATCCAAGCCGACGCCCTCAATACCAAGGGCACACTTCAGGCCGGGGTGGCCGAGGCCTTCCGACTGCTGGGCCTGAAGGTTACCGAGACGTGAGGCCGGGGAGGATGCTTCGATGAAGGTTCCGATCCTGCGCCTGGGAGACATCCTGTTGACATCAATCCAGGTCGAATTGACCGACCAGGAGACGCTGGACTTCCAGGCGGACGTGCTGCGCACGGCGAAGGAAACCGCAGCCAAGGGCATCATCATCGACATCACGGCCATGACCGTGGTGGACTCCTACACCGCGCGGGTTCTGAACGAGACGGCCACCATGGCCAAGCTTCTGGGCACCCCCGTGGTGATCTGCGGCATCCAGCCGGCAGTGGCCATGGCCCTGGTCGAAATGGGCCGGGGGTTCGCAGGGGTGGAGACCGCCCTGAATCTGGACCACGCCATGTGGAAGCTCCATCGCCTCATCCAGGAGGAGCGCGAGGAGCCATCGACATGAGAAGAGTCCAGATCAGGCAGCAGGCCGACGTGGTGGCGGCCCGCCAGGCTGGACGGGAGGCGGCCAAAGAGCTGGGCTTTGGCCTGGCCGACCAGACCCGGTTGGCCACCGCCATCTCGGAGCTGGCCCGCAACGTGGTCCAGTACGCCGGAGCGGGCCAGTGCACCATCAGCGATGAATCGGACGACCAGTTCATCAGGATCCGCGTGGTGGTGGAGGATCACGGCCCGGGCATTCCCGACGTAGAGCGAGCCCTCAGGGACGGCTTCTCCACTGGCAACGGACTGGGGGCCGGCCTGCCCGGAACCAAGAGGCTGGTTCATGAATTCGACATCGAGTCCAAACCGGGGCACACCAGGGTCACAGTGGGCATGCGCAAACGGCGGCATTGACCTGGGCGGGGACACGGCCCGGCGTCCAACGGGCGGCCGGGCCAGGCGACCGGCCGCCAACGGGCCCATCACCGTGGCCGTGACCGATGAGTACCACATCGCCCATGCCAGGCAGTTGGCCACCGCCATGGCTGCGGAATTGGGCTTCCCGCCGGTGCTGGCCTGTTACGTGGCCACCAGCGTCTCGGAACTGGCCAGCAACCTCGTCTTCCACGCCACCGACGGCGGGACCATCACCCTCGGGCCCGTGCGGCGTGCGGGCCAGGTGGGCATCGAAATCACCTGCAAGGACAACGGGCCGGGGATACCCGACCTTCACTCGGCCCTCCAGGACGGATTCAGCACCAACGGCGGCCTGGGCGGCGGGCTGCCGGGGGTAAGGCGGCTGATGGACGATTTCGAGATCATCACCAGGCCCGGTGCCGGGACGCGGATCGTGGCCAGGAAGTGGCTGTCATGTCAGTGGCAATAGCCAAACAGCCCCTGGACGACGCAAGCCATTGTGGCGACGAGTGCCGCTGCTGGCGTTCCCCCGGCCGCATAACCCTCTGCGTCATCGACGGCCTGGGCCACGGACCCGGCGCCGAGCAGGCCGCAGCCGCCGCGGCCGAGTCCGTCGGCCGGCACGTGCAGCGCCCGCTGGCCGAGATTTTCACCCTCGCCGACGCGGAGCTGCGGGACACCCGCGGCGTGGCCATGGGCGTCGCCGTAATCGAACCGGCCGAGGCAAAGCTGACCTACGCCGGCGTGGGCAACACCCGTGCCATGGTCGTGGGCGGGCGGACCACCGTCCTGGCGGGAGTCTTCGGCATCGTCGGCGGCGGCTACGAGCCCCTCAGACCGCAGACCGTCACTCTGGAACTGGACGACCTGGTAATCCTCTTCACCGACGGGCTGGCCGAACGCATAGACGTCTCCGGATACGACCAGGCCCTGCTGGCCGACGCAGACCAACTGGCCTGGAGGATACTTGCCGACTGGGCCAGGGCCGACGACGACGCCGCGGTGCTGGTCTTCAGAAACGGGGAAAACACATGACGACGGCAACGGCGCGGGAAAGGTACTCGGCCCTGCTGGCGGCCTATTTCGCCAGCCCCGATGAGAAGTACCTGTTGGAGGCGGCCGACCTGGGACGTGAGCTCGTCCGGGCCGACGTGCCGCCCGAGGAGATAGCGGAACTGCACGCCGAGGCCGTCTGCCGGCTGGCCGACCAGAGCCCGCAGGCCACCTTGATGCAGGCCGGGGCGAGCCTCTCGCAGCCGCTGATGGAGCTGCTGATCGCCTACGGGCTGGCCTTCCGCGAGAGACAACAGCGGTTGCGTGCCTCGGAGGCGAACTATCGGGCCATCTTCAACGCCACCAACGATGCCATCATCGTGCTGGGCGCCGACAGCGGCGCCGTCCTCGACGCCAACCACCGGACGTGCGAGATGTTCGGCCAGCGGCGGGAGGAGATACTGGGCGGCACCTTCGTCGAACTTGTCGCTGGGGCGGAACAGACCTCGATAGAAGACCTCGCCGCACGCGTCCGGCGGGCGGCGTCCGGGCAGCCCCAACTGTTCGAATGGGCGGCCAGGGACGGCGACGGGCGAGGCTTCTGGGTGGAGGTGAACCTCAAGCGGGCCGTCATCGGTGAAACCCGGTGCGTCCTGGCCGTGGTGCGCGACATCACCTCGCGGAAGCAGGCAGAGGAGGCCCGGCGGAAACTGGAAACCCGCATGCAACAGGCACAGAAGCTCCAGAGCCTGGGACTGCTGGCCGGCGGGGCCGCTCACGACTTCAACACCCTGCTTACGGTCATCCTGGGTTATGCCGACCTGGCCCTTCGCGACGCCGGCGCCGACTCGCCGGTCTGTCCCCCCCTCAGGGAGATCAAGAAGGCCGCCGAGCGGGCCGCCGAACTCACCCGGCAGTTGCTGGCCTACTCGGGCCGGGGACACCTTGCGGCCCAGAGGCTGGACCTCAACGCCCTCATCGAGGAGATGGCCCACCTGCTGAAGGTCTCCATCTCCAAGGTGGCGGCTCTGGAGTTCGACTTCGCAGCCGACCTGCCAGCCATCGAGGCCGACCCGGGCCAGATCCGCCAGGTGGTGATGAATCTCATCACCAACGCCTCCGAGGCCATTGGAGAGGCTGGGGGAACCATCCGCATCGCCACCGGCGTGGTCGATGCCGACCGGGCGTACCTTTCCGAGAGCTACCTGGATGAGGCCCTGCCCGAGGGGCGCTACGTTTACCTGGAGGTATCCGACACCGGCTGCGGCATGGACGAGCAGGCCCGGGAGCGGATTTTCGACCCGTTCTACACCACGAAGTTCACGGGCCGGGGGCTCGGCCTGGCGGCGGTGCTGGGCATCGTCCGCAGCCACGGCGGGGCGATCAAGGTCCACAGCCAGCCCGGCAAGGGCAGCACCTTCAGGGTGCTGTTGCCCTGCCCGACGGGGACGTACCGGCCCGCGGGCCAGGGCGCCGAGAGCCACTCCGGCCAGGCCGGCGGGACCATCCTGGTGGTGGACGACGAGGAGTCCATCCGCGAGCTGGCCGAACGCCTGCTGAGGTCGGCGGGATTCACGGTGCTCACTGCGGCCAACGGGGCGGAGGCGGTCAGCATCTTCCGGCAACACGCCGAGGAGATTGCCGCCGTGCTGCTGGACATGACCATGCCGGGCATGGACGGACAGGCCACCTTCCAGGAGCTGCGCAAGGTCCGGCCGGACGTCCGGGTGATCCTCTCCAGCGGCTATAGCGAGGGAGACGCAGCCAGCCGGTTCGCAGGCAAGGGGCTGGCAGGTTTCATCCAGAAACCATACACGTACGAGACACTCATGGCCAAATTGACCCGAGTGCTCTCGCCGGCGTAGTCGGCACCTGCCACGAACGGCCAGGCCGGCGCGGTGCGCCGGTCACCCGCCGTCGCCGCGCCCCAAATGCCACCGCCGTGCTGCCGGCCGGTGCGCTTTGCTCGCCCTGGATTACTTTCCATCCACGCTGTACAGGGCGTCGCGGTCGATGTTGCCTTCCATCTGGCGCAGGATGTCGGGCAGCTCGACGCCCTCGCGAGCGGCCACCAGCCGGCCCAGGGCCAGCGAGCAGGACAGGATCGCGTTCATGCCCAGGTTTGCCTTGCGCTGCATGACGGCGATCTGCTGGTCCTTCTCGGCGTTCTCGGGCAGCTTGCCGCGCTCGACGGCGAGCTTTCGCTCGAGGGCCAGCAACTGCTTGTCCACGTCCACGAGCGAACCGACCTCGCCCAGGGTCTTGCCCACGAACAGCGGAGCGATGTGCTTCTCGACGTTCTCCACGGCGTTGAGGCAACCCTTTCCGCCGTAGCGCAGCGCTCGCCGCCACAACTCGGAGAGCTCCTCGTCGTGCTTGCCGGCCACCACGTCGGAGGTGACTTCCTTTTTGAACTTGTAGGTCTTGTTGTCGGCGTCGAAGTCGAACAGCTCGGGGTATTTCTCGGTGGCGGGGCATTTCTCGATGGTCGAGTCCACCAGGTGGATGGCCTCGTCGGTACCTGCCGACGTACCTAGCGGGGTGGCCCCGTGGAAGCTCACGCCGTTCTCCAGCCGGACGGTCACGCCCACGGTGGGTATGCCGGCGTTGGTGGCCACCTCGGTGGCGGATACGTCGGCGATCTTCAGGTCGCCCTCCAGTGGCCGGGTGATCTTGAACCCCTTCGCCGCCAGCCCCATCAGCTCCACGATGCGGGCGTACTTGATGAGCCGCTCCGTGTTGGACCCGCCGCCGCACTTGAGGGCCATGGCGTCCACGGCAAAGCCGATGTCCGCCTCCATGGTGTCGTTGGGGCTCTTGGAGCGGTGGGAGACGACCAGGGCGGCCCCCCGGCTCTTGGCGGCGTCCGTGGCCAGCAGCGTCTCGGACAGCGTGCCGATCTGGTTGGCCTTGATGTCACCAGGTCATCGCCGATGATGAGGATCTGGTCGCCCAGCTCCTTCATCAGCAGCTTCCAGCCCTCCGGGTCGTCCTCGGCCAGACCGTCCTCGATGGAGACGATGGGATAGCGGGCGACCCAGTCCTTGTACATCTCCACCAGTTCCTCGGAGGACATGATCTTGGGCTCTTCGGCCCGCCAGAAGTAGTACTGGCCGACCGCGTCGCTGCGCCCGGTATGCTCGCGGAAGGCGATGGCCAGCTCGCTGGCGGCCGGGTCCAGCGCCAGAGCCACGTCCACGCCGGGCACCCAGCCGCACTCCTCGATGGCCTGCACGGCCACCTTCAGGGCACGCTCCTCGGGGACGGCGTCGTCGGCCTGCTTGGCGTAGGCCCCCACCATGCCGCCCTCCAGCCCGATGCCCACGAAGTTCATGCCCTCGGAGTCCTGCACGATCTGGATGACGCGGGTCTGGAGGGCGTTGGTCATGCGCTGGGCCTCGACGTAGTTGGCGGCCGAGAGCGGCACGAACATGAACTCCTGGAAAGACAGGTTGCCGCCTTGCTCTTCGGTATGCCGGCCGCCCATGAGGCAATTGCGGAACTGCCAGGGCGCCCGCAGCTTTCGGCCGTCCACCTCGGTCTCGTTCAGCCGGGTCTCCAGCAGCTTCTTCCTGATGTCGGCGGTGCTCCACTTGACCTTGGCCGCGGCCCGGCGTGCCTCGGCCGCCCGGGCGGCGGCACCGCTGAGACGGGCGCGGAAGGCCTTCACGGCCCCCGGGTCGGCCAGCAGCCTGTCCAGCAGGGCCACGATGCCGATGGTGCCCAACAGCCGGCCAATCCAGATGATCACCAGCGCCCCGCCGACGCCGCGCATGGACAACACGAACCCCACCGCCACCAGCACCACGCCCACCGGCAGGGTGAGCAGCGACAGCTTGCCGCTGGTGACCGGCCCGGCCGAAGAAACCGCCAGGTTCTGCGCCTTGACGTCCGGGAAGTAACTGCCCGCTTCCTTCTTGATGCCGGGGAACCGGCCCCAGGGGATCAACAGCAAGCCCTTGAGGTACCAGCCAATCTTGCCCTTGGCCAGCTCGCGGTTGGCCACCTCCAGGTGTTCCTGGCGGAGGTTATGGGTCTTCACCGCGGTGATGTAGTGGCCAAGCTCGTGCACCGCGATGTTGATGTGCCAGGAGAGGTACAGGATCACCGCCGAGAGATACACCTCTGCCTTCCACGGGGCGAACATGAAGGCCAAGACCTTCAGCGTGTCCCACGTCTCCCCCGGGGTGAGCATGAACAGCGAACTGAGGAAGGCCGCGTGGAAGGACACCAGCTTGTGATTGGCGATGACCCAGCCTTCCTCCAACCGGCCCGGGAACCAGTCCGGGCGGCTCCCGGGCAGGAAATTCAGCCCCAGCCAATCCGCGGCCCTTCGACTGGCCCTATAGACCCTCACAGCAAAACCGTCTGCCATCGTCTGCCTCTTCCTTTCTTCAACAGCCGTTCAACTGCTCCACCGCGGCAGTCACCATACCGCGCCCCGTCGGATCCACGCGGGCCCGCCGGGCAGGTGCAACCTTGATAATATGGGCCAAGACGGACCCAAATGCAACCGCAGGCTGCACGGGGCAGGGCAAAGGTTCCTCGCCGAGGCCGGCCCGACCTACGACTTGGGGTCCTGTTCGGGCAGGATCAGCCGGGTTGGCACCCGGGCGCGCACTCGCGTGCAGCCGGGCTTGGAGCTTATCTCCAGCTCACCGCCGACCGCACGCATGCGCTCGGCCATCATGTTCAGGCCCACGCCCTTGGCCGCGGTCTTGGGGTCGAACCCCCGGCCGTTGTCGGTAACGGTCAGCATGGCCCGGCCGGCGTGGTGGGACAGAGTCAGGCGGACACGGTCGGCCAGGCCGTGCTTGACGGCGTTCGTCACCGCCTCCTGGGCGATGCGAAACAGGGCGATTTCCACCTCCGGCGAGAACCGGCCCTCGCGAGGCCGGACCATATGCCGGACCTCCACCCCGGCCCGGGCGCGGAAATCGCTGGCCAGTTGATGCAGGGCAGAGGCCAGTCCCAACGACTCCAGAGTGGGCGGGTACAAACCCCGGCAGATGCCACGGATTTCGTGGATGAGCCCGTCGCACTGTTCGGCCACCCTGGCGAGGGCCTCGACCTCCTGGGGCCGCTGCGACCGGGCCGGGCCGGCCAAGTCGCTGACGGCCAGCTTCATCGCCACCAGGGCCTGGCCCACCGAATCGTGTAGCTCGCCGGCCAGCCGGCGACGCTCCTCCTCACGGGCGGCCGTGAGCCGACGCTGGGCGTCCTTCATGGCCGCCTCTGCCCGTTTGCGCTCGGTGACGTCCAAGGCGGAGGCCATCAGGCACACCGGCCGACCGAGTGAGTCCCTCACCATGTTCGCCGCCACCAGCACGTCGAAGGTGCTGCCGTCCTTGCGCCGCGCGACCAGCTCGCCGGTCCAGTGGCCGCGGCTCCTGACCGCCCGGACCACCTTTTGGAGGTGGCTCCGGTCGGCCACGAACGTCAGCCCCCGCCGGCCCAGCAGCTCCTCCGGCCCGTCGTAGCCCCACAGTCTCACGAAGGAAGGATTGACGTAGGTGAGATGGCACTTCAGGTCCGTCAGGGCGATGGCATTGAGAGAGGCCTCAATGGCACTGTTACGGACGATGAGCTCCTCCTCGGCCCGTTTGCGCTCGGTGATATCGTACATGACGCCCTGAAGGCCGAGCGGCCGGCCGGCATCGTCGCGCAGGATGGAGGCCTCGTCCCGGAACCAGCGGACCTGCCCGTCGCGAGTAAACATGCGATATTCCACCTCCAGCCGCTGGCCCGTGGCA
>MVCS01000097.1 GCA_002049885.1 Planctomycetales bacterium 4484_123
TGGAGGCGGATCTGCGCCACCAGGTCGGCAGAGCATATGTGCTCCTTCTCGCGCTCCGAGTCCCGAACGAAATAGATGTCCGGCAGGATGACCTTGTCCGCGACGCCGAAGCTGCGGGCGAAGTCCTTCAGCAGGAAGCGCGTGCGCGAGTGCTGGTGGGGCTGGAAGACGCACCACAGCCGCTCGGGGCCGTAGCGGTCGGCGATGGCACGCAGCGTGGTCTGGACCTCGGTGGGATGGTGGGCGTAGTCGTCCATGACCACGATGCCGCTGCACTCGGCCCGGACGGTCATGCGCCGGTGGACCCCCAGAAAGCCGCCCAGGGCACGGGATATCTCCTCCGGACCCAGCCCGCCGTGGTGCAGCAGTCCGGCGGCGGCCAGGGCATTGTACACCTGGTGCAGCCCGGCCACCTGGAGACAGACCCGGCAGAACCGCCGCCCGCGGAAGAGCACGTCGAAGCTGTACCGGCCCGCCTCGCAGGACAGCCGGCCCGCGCTCCAGCGGCAGTCCGGCCGGAGGCCGAAGGTCTGCACCTCGCAGGCCGCCTCAGCGGTGGCCTCAGCCGTCTCACGCTGCTCGCCGTTGGCCACCAGCACGCCGTGCGGCGGGACCTTCGCCGCAAAGGCGCGAAAGGCCTCGATGACGGAATCCAGGTCGGGATAGCAGTCCGGGTGGTCCTCTTCGATGTTCAGTATCGCCGCCAGCGAGGGCGAGAGGTTCAGGAACGAGCGGTCGTACTCGCAGGCCTCGGCCACGAAGTGCGGCCCGGCACCCACGCCGCTGGGCCCGCCGAGCTGCGGCACCGTGGCGCCCACGATGAACGACGGGTCCCTGCCGGCGGTCGAGAGGGCGTAGGCCACCATGGCGGTGGTCGTGCTCTTGCCGTGGGTGCCGGCCACCGCGATGCCACAGCGCTGGCTCATAAGCCGGCCGAGCATCTGGCTGTACTTCAGGACCTCGCAGCCGCGCTTACGAGCCGCCAGCAACTCCGGGTTGGCCTCGCGAATGGCGGCGGAGTAAACGACCAGGTCCAGCTCCTCTGGCAGGTTCTCGGCCTGCTGGCCCACGTGGACCGCCGCGCCCCGGGCGGAGAGCTTCTCCAGCGTGGCCGATGGCACGCTGTCCGAGCCGCTGACGATCGCGCCCAAATCAAGCAGTTGCCGCGCCAGGGCGCGCATACCTGAACCGGCGACGCCGATGAGGTGGACGCGCTTGCCGGCATAGGCGCTGGCGGGGGCATCTGAGGTGGCGGAGTTCCGTTCCGACCTGGTCATCGGTCTGTGCATGGTATGACCCTGCAAGGGCTGGTGTCAATCCGCACCGCGTCCGTGCGGCGCGCCTCGAAAGCCTATATACGTGTTATCGCCTCCGGTGCGTCTCGGGCTTTAACCGCGGGCCAGCCACCGGGCGATTGCCTCCGCCGCACCGGCTCGCTCCCGACCGGCTGAGGCCTGCCGCATCGCCTCCAGCCGCCGCCGGTCGCTCAGCAGCGGTAACAGCGCCGACCGCAACGACGAGGCGTTGGCGGCCGGGTCGGTCTTGTCCTCGACGGCAAGGGCCGCACCGGCCGAAACCAGCTCCTCGGCGTTCAGCCACTGTTGCCGGTCGCGGTGGTAGGGGTACGGCATGAACACCGCCGGGACGCCGGTGACGGCCAGCTCGCCCACCGTGCACGCGCCGGCCCGGCAGAGGGCCACATCGGCGGCCGCATATGCCAGCTCCATCCGCTCGCAGAACTCCATCGCCACGTGATGCACGGTCGAGCCACACCACTCGGCCTGCACCTCGGCGAGCTTGCCCGGCCCGGTGAGGTGGAGCACCTGCCAGTCGGCCGAGAGGGCCTCAAGGTCGGCCCGCAGGGCGGCGACGGCGCGGTTGATGTTCTCCGCGCCCTGGCTGCCGGCCATCACCAGCAGGGTCCTCGCCGCCAGGCAAGTCACGGGCACTGCGGCGAAGCCACCCAACCCCAGCACTGCCCTGGGGCGGAGGTCGCGCAGCAGCCTCCGGGCCAGCCGCCAGGAGGCGGCCACCGAAGCCAGGAAGCCGCCCCAGCCGCGCAGGCCCCGCGGAAGCGGGCGGATTGGCTGAGGCACGACGGCGTGCGCGGTGGGCGAGAGGATTCGGCGGTCGATGGGCCGGCTGGAGCAGGCGAAGACGACCCTTGCCGCCGGCTGCACCGTCGCCAGTCTTTCCGCCACGGCCAGGGCAGGCAGCAGGTGGCCACCCGTTCCGCCGCCGGCGAAGATGTACAGCGTGCCGGGCACCTTTAGCGCGACCCCGCCAGCCCGGGCGTCGCCGCCTCGGGCGGTTCGATTTCCTCACGCCGGCAAGCCGTCACGGAGACCACCATCGCGGTGGCAGCAGACGCGACCAGCAGCGATGTTCCACCGGCCGAGACGAACGGCAGCGCGATGCCCGTCGGCGGAAGCCACTTGACGTTCACGGCGATGTGCATGGCCGCCTGAAGGGCTATGAGAAAGCCGAGCCCGCCGGCCAGCAGAGCGCCGAAGCGGTCAGTGGCACGCATCACCGCCAGGCGGACCAGACACAGCCACAACAGCAACAGGCCGACCAGGCCGGCCATGCCCGCCGCCCCCATCTCCTCGCAGACGATGGAGAAGATGAAGTCCGTGCTGTCCTCGGGCAGGTAGCCGTACTTGGCCACCCCGCCGCCCAGCCCGGCAGGCTCAGCCCCGCAGGCGATGGAGATCAGCGCCTGGTTGGGCTGGTAGGCTTCAGGGAGGTTGGACGTAACCGGCACCACCATGGCCCTCATGCGGTCCCAGCGGTGCTCGTCGCGATACACGAAGGCGTAGAAACCTATCCCGCCCAGGACCAGCGGCAGCCAGAAGTGATACCACGGAACGCCCGCCACGAGCATGACCACCCCGGCGGCCAGGCCGATTATCACCGCCGTGCCGAAGTCCTGCGTCACCACCAGCCCGCAGGCCAGGGCCACCAGGGCCATGGCCGGCAGAAAAGTGCGGCGGAAGTCACGCAGCCGCTCGCGCCGCCGGCTGAGGAAGGCAGCCAGTGCCACCAGGACGGCGAACTTCAACAGCTCGGAGGGCTGGAACCCCACCGGCCCCCAGCGCAGCCATCGCAGCCGATTGCCCACGGCATGGCCCTTCACCAACACCAGCGTCGAACTGACCACGGCCAGCGCCAGCAACACACACCACAGGCGAGCCCTGCCAATGAACCAGCGATAGTCGAACCGCCACAGCGTCAGCAGCACCACCACGGCGGCTGCGGCGAAGAGCAACTGGCGCAGCTCCCGGCGGTAGTACCAATGACTCACCCGGCCCCGGCCAGCGGCGGTGGAATAGACCATCACCACGCCCAGGGCCACCAATGCCAGTGCGGTGAGGATGAGCCCCTGTCCCAACAGGTTTTCCCGCAGCGGCACCCGCCGGACCGTCGTGCCGTCCTTGGCCTCGTCCATCGTGCCTCCCCTGCCTCACAAGCCCGCAGCGCGGGTCGGCCCGTGACCTATCGCAGCGTCAAGGTCGCCAGGGCCACCGCGGCGCAGATCACGCATAACAGCCAGAACCGCACCACCACCTTGTTCTCCGCCCAGCCCAGCAAGTGAAAATGATGGTGCACGGGCGCGCAGCGGAACAACCGGCGCCCGCCGTTGAGCTTTCCCCCGGTGGATTTGAAATACGCCACCTGGAGGATGACGCTGACGGCCTCCATGACGAACACCCCGCCGGCGATGAACAGCATCACCTCCTGCCGGGTCACCACCGCGATGTAGCCGATCAATCCGCCCAGCGGCAGCGAGCCGGTGTCGCCCATGAACACCTGGGCCGGCAGACAGTTGTACCACAGGAAGCCCAGGCAGGAGCCGATCATGGCCGCGCACAGCACCGTCAGCTCGGCCGCCTGGGGCACAAAGGGCAGGCGGAACTGGTTGGCCCAGTTGCGCACACCGGCGATCCACGCCAGCAGCAGGAACACGCCGGTGACGGTAATCATGCACCCGGTGGCCAGCCCATCCATGCCGTCGGTGAGGTTCACTGCATTGGACGAGCCCACCATCACCAGCATGGTAATGACGACGAACCCCAGCAGGTGCAGCCTCACCGGGTCGGCCTGGAAGGGAAAGTAGAAGTGCCGCACCGCATTGATCTGCCGGCCCGCGAAGTCCACGTATTCGCTGCGGCTGCCGTGACGGTAGATGAAACCCGCCAGCAGCACCGCCAGGGCGACCTGGAAGAGGATCTTCTGGTACATCCGCAAGCCGTCGCGCGTGACGGGCGCCTCAGGCGCGTCGGCTGCCTCCGCCCGCAGCCGGGCCGCACGCAGCTTCAGCCAATCATCCACACCGCCCAGCACCCCCAGCCAGACCATCACCATGAAGGCCATGCGAACGTACATGCTGCTCACGTCGGCGAAGAGATAGGTCCCGGCGGCGATGGCCAGCACGATCAATATCCCGCCCATCGTCGGCGTGGCGGACTTGTGCCGGGTCAGCTCGTTCAAGGCGGTGTGGTCGAACTCCGGCCTGTCGCCCAGCTTCTTGCGAATCAGGTAGCGAATCGTCCGCGGACTGAGCACGGCCACGATGAAGAAGCTGGAGACGGCGGCACAGACCATACGCAGGATGAGCTTCTGGCCACCGAATAGCGGGTACAACAGCCGGCGGGCCAGCACCACCGCCAGCACGGCCAGGACCGCCGTCGCCAACCGCGCCGCCCAGGTTCTCCCCAGCTTCATCACCCGCGAGCCTTCTTCCTTCGTGATCGGGTGCCAGCCTTCCGCGGCGAAAAGGCCCGACGGATCGCCTCCACCAGCCGCTGCATCTCCATCGCGTGCGAGCCCTTCACCAACACCACGTCGCCTGCCTTCAGCGTCTTCGGCACGGCCCGGCAGGCCTTGGCGACTGACTCCACCTGCCTGACCTCCGCGGCGCCGGCCTCGGCCGCAGTCGCGGCCGCGATCTGACCCAGCTTGCCCACCCCCACCAGCAGCCCCAGCCCAACTGTCGCCAGCCACCGGCCGCAGTCGCGATGCATATCCGCACTGGCCGGACCCAGCTCCAGCATGTCGCCGAGCACCAGCACGCGGCGCTGGGCCGGGTAGGCCACCAGGACATCCACCGCCGCCGCCAGCGACGCCGGGTTGGCGTTGTAGGTGTCGTCGATGATCAGCACCGGCCCGGCCTGGACGGGCTGGAGGCGCATCTCCAGACCGGTGAAACCCACCAGGGCCGAGGCCGCCTCGTCCTGGTCGAAGCCGAAGCGCTGGGCGACGGCGATGGCGGCAAGGGCGTTCAACGCGTTGTGCGAGCCGGGGACGGACAGTTCGAACCACGCCCGGCCATTGAGTTCGAACCGCCCCCCACCGGGGCGGGCCTCGTACCCGGTGAGCCTAAGCTCGGCCGAGTCGTCCCTGCCGAAGCGGACGAGGTTCACCTCGTATGCGCGCAGGGCCCGGCCCAGTTCTGGGCTGTCGGCCGTCACCACCGCCATCCCGCCGGGCGCCAGGCCGGTCAACAACGAGGCCTTCTCCCTGGCCACGTGCTCCAGGTCGATCAACCCTTCCAGGTGAACCTTGGCGACCGAGGTGACCACCGCGACGTTGGGCTTGACGATCCGTGCCAGGGCGGCGACCTCCCCCAGGGCGTTGGTGCCGACCTCGCAGACGACATAGTCGTCGTCGGGCGCCACCGAGAAGATGGTCAACGGCACGCCCACGGCGTTGTTGAAGCTGCGCGGGGCCGCCCGGCCCTTCAGCCTGCGCGAGAGAATGTGGTGAATCATGGCCTTGACCGTGGTCTTGCCGTTGGAACCGGTAACGGCCACCACCGAGGTCGCCAGATGGCTGCGGCAATGGGCGGCCAGGTCGCCCAAAGCGGCCGTGGTGTCCGCCACGCCGATGACACCGCCCTCGAACCGGCTCAAGACCGACTCGGGAAGCTCCACCGCCTGGTCCACGACCGCCGCCACGCACCCGGCCGAGGCCGCCTCGGCCAGGAAGTCGTGCCCGTCGAAGTTCCGCCCGCGCAAGGCCACGAACAGGTCCCCGGGACGAGCGGTGCGGGTGTCGGCCGAGACACCCTCCACCGACACGGGCCGGGCGGGCCAGCGCCACCGGCCGCGAACGGCCTGACGAATCTCCTCGGGCGCCAAGTTCCTCATCACGATTCTTATATCACAGCCCCCGCCGGCGCAACAGCTCCCCAGCGGTCTGAAGGTCGTCGAAGTGCACCCGCCGCGAGCCGATGATCTGGTAGTCCTCATGGCCCTTGCCGGCGATCAGCACCACGTCGCCGGGCCTGGCGGCATCCAGCGCCGCGGCGATCGCCTTGCGCCGGTCGGGCTCGACCCGCAGCTTCGACCGCCCGAGAGCGCTGAAGCCCGTCAGGATCTCCTCGATGATGGCCATCGGCTCCTCGCTGCGCGGGTTGTCCGAGGTCACGAATATGTGGTCGGCATAACCTTCCGCAACGGCTGCCATCCGCGGCCGCTTGGTCCGGTCACGGTCACCCCCGCAGCCGAAGACAAGGATCAGCCTGCCGTCGCCCTTGATCGGCGCCAGGGCCGACAGCACGTTCTTCAGGGCGTCGTCCGTGTGGGCGTAGTCCACCAGCACGTGAAAGGGCACCTCGGCCGGGACGCGCTGAAGCCGACCGGGAACGCAGCTCACCCGGCCCAGGGCCGAGGCGATTACCTCCAGCTCGACCCCCAGCGCCACAGCGGCGGCTGCGGCGGCCAGGCAGTTGAGCACGTTGTGCCGGCCCACCAAGGCCGTGGCCACCTCTGCGGACCGGCCCGCCCAGTTGATGACAAACCGGCTGCCGGAAAGGTCCACCGCCCGCACCTGGGCGTACAGGTCTGCCGCAGGCGACAGGCCATACCAGAGCTTGGCGGTCCCCTCGCCGGCGGCCGAGGCCATTTCCTCGCTGTGCGGGTCGTCGCGGTTCAGCACCGCCGTCGCACCCGGCCGGAGCGACTCGAAGAGCCTCCGCTTGGCCGCGGCATAGTCCTCCATGGTCCCGTGGTAGTCCAGGTGGTCCAGCGTCAGGTTGGTAAAGACCCCCACCGCCAGTTCGATACCGTCGGTGCGACGCTGGTCCAAGGCGTGGGACGAGACCTCCATCAGCAGATCGGTAGCCCCGGCGGCGGCGGCCTCGGCCATCAGCTCGGCCAGTTCCACCGCTCCCGGCGTGGTCGTGCGCGCGCGGGTGGTGCGAGCGGTGGTGTCATAGACCACGGTGCCGAACAGTCCCACCCGCCGGCCGACGGCGGCGAGGATCTCCCTGAGCAGATAGGTGAAGGTAGTCTTGCCGTTCGTGCCGGTCACGCCCACCACCCGCAACCGGCGAGACGGCCAGCCCAGGGCCGCCTGGGCCAGCGGACCGATGGCCCGGCGGGTATCGGCCACCACGGCGCGGGCCGTACCCGGGGGCACGGCCGTGGGGTCTTCACACACCACGGCCGTGCACCCCGCTGCCACGGCCTGAGCGATGTACCGGTGGCCGTCGGTAGCCGTACCCCGCACGGCCACGAAACAATCACCATCCTGGGCGCGGCGGGAATCCTCGACGACACGCCGGACCTCTGCGTCGCCCGCGACCTCCACCCCGCCGGGGCCGAAGATCGACTCCAGGCGCGCGCCCGAACAGAGTTCCGTCAGCCGCATCGTCAGCCGCCAACACCACAGGAGGACTACTTTCGCCGCCCGGGATAACGGCACTCCGAGTGCCGCCAGAGCCCGGGCCGACGCTGGGATCCAATCGACCTCTCTTACCAGCCCGCCGGGGCTGCACTGGCCACAGTCACGAACTTGTCGGGCGGAACGTCCAGGTAGGCCAGTGTCCTGCGCAGCACCTCGCGCACGACCGGGGCAGCCACCCTGCCGCCGGTGTG
>MVCS01000098.1 GCA_002049885.1 Planctomycetales bacterium 4484_123
GCCGTCGTAGGGCCCATAGACCGCCACCTCCGGCGGGATATCGAACTGGTCGCGGAAGGCCGCCGGGTCGGTCCCGGTCACCAGGGCGTAGCCGCCGGCCGGCAACTCCGAGCCGGTGGGGAAGCTGAATCTCACCCCGCCGTCCACGGCCCAGGTGTGGTCGGGGTAGGCGGGGTCGTACAGCCGGACCGGCTGGGACGTGATGTTGTGCAGTTCGAGATACTCCTGGCCGGTATCGGCGGGGTTGTACATGATCTCGTTGATGACCACCGGGCCGACCAGCGGGGCGGCATTGGGCGAGCCCGGGGTGGGCCCGGAGCCGGCCACGAAGTGCACGCGGCCGTCGCCGCTGACGTATCGCACGAAGCTCACGCCCTGGTCGGAGGCCCCGAAGTTCGCGCGCTGGCGGTAGCTCGTCAGCCGGCCGTCGGCGCTGCCGCCGGTCAGGCAGGCCTCCTCGCCGTGCCGGCTGAGGGCGAAGGCGGCCCCGAAGTGGTCCTGCTGGGTGAAGATCAGGTAGCCGTGAGGGCCGATGGTGGTGCCGGCAGGTATCTGGTACTTCCGCAGGTCGTCGGCGGAGTCGCTGAGGTACCAATAGCCGATGTCGATCGGCTGGTCGGTGGTGTTGTGCAGTTCGATCCAGTCCCCCGGGCCGGTGCTGTGGGCCAGCAGTTCGTTGATGACCACCGTGCCGGCGGGGATGTAGTTGTCATCGCCGCCGGGGGAGCCGCCGGCGAACTCGCTGGGCCGCCAGTTCTCAGGTAAGTTCAGGGCCTCGCCGGTGAGGTCCGCCTCCACCGGCGCCAGCGACCAGCCCTCTCCGTCGGCCAGGGGGTACCAGTCGGCGTAGTCGAACTCGAAGACCGTCCCGCCGGCGGCATCGGCCAGGCGCAGGTGCTCGCCGCCGTTGGCCAGATTGCCGTCGTACTGGCCGGCGATGGTCATGCCGGCGGTGTCGTATCGGCCGCGGAAGGCCAGCAGGTTGCATCGCCGAAGTTCCAGGCCACCTTGGCCTGGCCATCCACCCAAAGGGAGACGGCGTCGTCGAGGACGACGACCTCCAAGCGGTAGTCCTGGCCAGGCGCGATGGCCGCGGGGGCCACGGCGTCCAGGCTCCAGCCGGTCCCGTCGCGGTGGCCGATGACCCAGCGCCCCTCATCCTGGGCGGCGCCGGCAAACTTG
Organism: Planctomycetales bacterium 4484_123; assembly: GCA_002049885.1. Lineage (GTDB taxonomy): Bacteria > Planctomycetota > Phycisphaerae > SM23-33 > SM23-33 > MVCS01. The sequence continues at coordinate 1,183 of MVCS01000098.1, forward strand.
AAGTCCTGGAGGTCCTGAAAGTCGAAGACCACGAAGCCCCAGGCGTGCGAGGTGGTGGTGTTCATGGTCACCGCGAGGCGGAAGTCCTCGGGCAGGTACGATTCCAGGCCAGCGGTGGCCAGGGCGCTGTAGTCGTAGGTGCTGATGGGCTGGGCGTGGTAGCGCCCGCCGGTCACGGTCCAGGTGCCCCGGCCGGCCTCGAAACCGTCCGCCGAGCCGTCGTCGAAGTTCTCGTCGATGACCCTGACCGGGCCGTCGGCCGGGGCGGGGTTGTACATCAGCTCGCCGATGCGGACGGGCGAGCCGGCGATGGCGAACCGGGCCTCGTTCAGGGCGCTCCAGGTATCGCCGGACTTGGCCCGGGCCACGGCGTGGACCGGCTCGGTCAGAGCCACAGGTCCGTCATAGACGACCGCCTCCGGGGCGACGCTGCCATCGGGCAACCGGGGGTCCGCGCCGTCCAGCCTGTAGTAGATGGTCCCCTCCGGGGCCTGGATGCTCAGCTCGAAGCCCTCCGGCACCGAGCCACCCTGGCGATTGAACTCGGGCGCCGCCACGGACGGATACAGACCCGCTGCGATGTACTGGTTCAACACGGCATCGGTGCGGTAGGGGAAGTACTCGTTCAGCAGCCGCTCGCGTTCGGCCAGCCAGTGCACGTCGCGCTCGTACAGCGGTATGGGCTGCGGCTCGCCGCGGGGATCGACGTCGCGGCGGTAGTCGCCCCAACGGGCGGACTCGGCCACCACGGCGTCATGGACTTGCTCGGACAGCCCGTTCCAGCGCTGGACGACGGCCTGGGGCGTCAGCACGCCGTCGTTGAAGAAGTGTCTGTGCACGTGGTCGGCGAAGCGCAGGCGGAACTCGGGGTTCTCGATGAGCTTGTTGAACAGCCGGGTGGGCGCGTAGTTGCGGTCCACACCCAGGCGGTTCTCGTCGACGTCCATGAATATCCACTCGCTGTCCCAGTTGACGAAGTAGAACTTCCCGTCCGCCGTGCGCCGCCGGAAGGCGTACCAGTTGTGCCAGTCCCAATCGGTGTTGCCCATGTACTGGTTGAGGATCATGTAGTCGATGAAGGCATCTATATCGAGTAGCTTGGCGAGCTTCTCATAGCCAGCCTGGCCGGCCACCCCGGCGTTGGCTATGGAGAACATGCGACCCCAGGCGCTGTCATCGCCGTCCACGATCTCGCCGGAGTTGAGGGCGTCGTACTCTTCCTTTTGGCCACCCAGGTAGGCCGCTGCGAAGGCCGCATCCGGCCTCTCGGTGGGGTTGTACAGGCCCCAGTACAGGCCGTTGATGTAGAGGTGGGCATAGTTGTTGTGCGGCCCCAGGCCGCCCATGGCGCGCTGGGTGTCCTTGGCCCACTGGTCGCGGATGTACTGGGCGCGTTCCCGGCTGCCGCTGGGCCACACGGAAGGGGCGATCCAACTATGATTGAAGCCCGCCCGCAACACGATGGTGTCGAAGCGGTCGGTGGCCTCGTCGCCGAAAAGCGGGTAGCGCAGTTTGCTGGCGCCGTAGGCGCTCTTGAACAGCAGCCGGAACGAATGCTTGGGGGCGTACCGGGGCTCTCGGCTGGCCCCGCCCTGTATCCTCAGCCCGCAGTCGATTTGAAACTCCTGTCCGCAGGCGGGGTCTATCCACTCCACCGAAACCGGGCGCTCCCAGGCCACGCCGCTCTCGGTAGGGTGCGTATAGATGCCGCTGGTGGAGTCGAAGAGGTTGGCCGGGTCGGTCACTATGGAGATGGTGGGGATACTTAGCAGGGCGTCGTCCAGGATATCGGCATAGTCGTCGTCCTGGACTATCTGAGGGTCCATTTCATAGTCGCCGGGAAAACCGCTCCAGCTCGTGGGGTATCCCTCGGGCCTGGTCTGGCTGAGCACGTCGTCGATGAAGATATAGGTTTGCGTATCGACGTCGCTGGGGGCGTATCCGGGCTTGAATGCCGCCGCTCGCAACACGCTGGTGGTGTCTATGTGTATCGGGGCGGTGTACACGAAGCCGTGGGTGGCCGTGGGCTCGGTGCCGTCGAGGGTGTAACGAATCTCGGCGCCGGCGGTGGGACAGGTGATGGCCACGTCGAAGGGCTCCGAGTAGAAGCCGCGGTCCACGCTGAAGCTGGTATCGCCCACCAAGCCCAGGATGCCCTCGGCGTTGGCCTGCCCCGGAGTGGGCGTGGTGAAGTAGCGCTCGGCGCCGGGCTGGACGGCCACGACGGCCCCCACCTCCACCAGCTCGGCGGCGATGAGCATGTCGAGGCTGCCGGCCCCGTAATTGAGCCCGTGAATGGCAAGCACGTTGCCGCCCACCTGAAGCAGGTCGGCGAACTGGGAGATGTCGATATCCTCGAATACCACCGCCTCCTCGTCCATGTGCCAGCTGGTGGCCGCGGAATTCCATTGCGGCGTCTCGGGGGCGTTGCGGCGGGCGACCTCCACGCCGTTGAGGTACGCCACGAAGCCGTCGTCATACTTCATCCGCAACGTCAGCACGTCATCGTAAAGCTGCGAGGGGTCGGTAATCTCGAACGCCAGCCGCACGTACACGCTGGCGTTCAGGCCGTACATCTGGCCCTCCACGTCCGTGCCGATTAGCGGGTCATAGTCCGACTGGGTCTCGTAGCCCACGGCCTGGGGCCCGGCCAGCCAGGCCGAGTCGTCGAAGTCCACCGCCGTCCAGCTCATCCCCAGCGACCCGTCCGTCGGCACCCAGGCTCGCACTCCGGACTGCTCCGGCACGAGCGTCAGGGCCCGTTCGGACCACTGCGTGCACAGGCCGTAGGAGACGTCCGGTAACTGCGGCGGGTACTGCGGGGCATACTCGTGCTCGACGGTCAGCCCGTCGGGGCGGACAAGGGCCAGGTACTCCCCGTTGGCCGAGAGGCGGAAGTTCGTGTGCAGTTCCCCGCCCGGGTCGGCCCGGTCCTTGCCGGAGGCGAACACCGTCAACATCCTGCCGACCGGCAACTGCACCGACGGGAATGCCCACTTATCCGGCACGGCCGGGTCGTCCGTGAGGTACCATCCGGTCAGGTCGGCCGTGGTCTGGCCGGCGTTGATGATCTCGATCCAGTCGGAGTACTGGCAGTCCTGGTCCATCAAGGCCGAGTCGTTGACGGCCATGAACTCGCTGATGTACAGGTCGCCGCTGAGCAGCACCCGCGGCTCCAATGTTTCCAGGACGGGGCGCAATGATGCCCCGGTCGCTCCGCGCATGGGTATGGCCTCCTCGCCGGATGCCTCGAACATACACCCGCCGCGGCTTCCAGTATATCACCCTTCGCCGTCAGCGGAGCCCGCCACCTGGGCCCGCCGAGAGCAACTCGTCCCGGCCCGGCCGCAGTGCATCGACACGTCGATTCGGACGCGACAACGCCCTAGAATGCTCTCATACGAGCAGCCCATGACTGAACGCGAACTACATCGGGTTCGGCTGCATGTGACCGGCCAGGTGCAGGGCGTAGGGTTCCGCCCCTATGCCTACCGCCTGGCCCGCTCCCTGGGGCTGACCGGCTTCGTACTGAACGACGCTTCCGGCGCGACCATAGAGGTCCAGGGCCGCGCCAGGACGGTGGCCGATTTCATCCGCCGGCTGCCGGCGGAGCTGCCCCCATTGGCCGCCATCGCCTCCTGCCGGGCCGAGCCGGTGCCGCCGCTGGCGGACGAAGGGACGTTCGAGATACGCCCCAGCGCCGGGGGCGAGCTGACCGATGCCCAGGTAACCGTCGATACCGCCACCTGTCCGGACTGCCTGCGCGAGATGCTGGACCCCGCCGATCCCCGCTACCGCTACCCGTTCATCAACTGCACCAACTGCGGGCCGAGGTACAGCATCATCAAGCGCATTCCATACGACCGGCCCAACACCACCATGGCCGACTTCGCCATGTGCGGGCTGTGCGCCCGGCAATACCACGACCCGGCCGACCGGCGTTTCCACGCCCAGCCCATCGCCTGCCCTGCCTGCGGCCCGAGCTGCTGGCTGGTGGACACCCGCGGCAAGCGGATTCCCAGCGACGACGCCATCGCGGCGGCGGCGGAGATGATCCGCTCCGGTCGCATCCTGGCGGTCAAGGGCCTTGGCGGCTTCCACATCGCCTGCCGGGCCGACGACGAACACGTCGTCCGCCGCCTGCGCCGCCGAAAACACCGCGACGCCAAGCCCTTCGCCCTGATGGTCCGCGACCTGGCCCAAGCGGCCGAGCTGGTGGAGCTGGACCCAGCCGCCGAGGAGCTGCTGGCCGGGCCCGTCCGGCCCATCGTACTGCTGCCGCGACGCCCCGGGGCCCCCGTGGCCGAGTCCGTCGCGCCGGGGCTGGACGCCCTCGGCATAATGCTGCCGTACACGCCGCTGCACCACCTGCTGCTGGGTGCCGACCTGCCGCCGCTGGTGATGACCTCCGGCAACGTCTCCGACGAGCCGCTGGTCCGCGCCAACGACGACGCCATCGCTCACCTGGCCGGTATCGTGGACGCCATCCTGCTTCACAACCGGCCCATCCAGCGCAGCATCGACGACTCGGTGACCCAGTGCCGGCCGGGCGGGCCGGTGGTTCTCCGCCGGGCCCGCGGCTACGCTCCCAGGCCCGTGAGCGTTCAGGCCCCCGCCGGCCGGACGGTCCTGGCCGTCGGAGCCGAACTGAAGAACACCATCTGCCTGTACAGCGCCGGCCGGGCCGTGCTGTCCGAGCACATCGGCGACCTGACCGACGGGCGGACCTACCGCCGCTTCATGCAGGTCATCAACGACCTGGAGGCACTCTTCGACCTCCAGGTGGACCTGCTCGCCGCCGACCTGCACCCGGGCTACCTCTGCACCGAGTACGCCCTGCGCCGGGGCGCGGGCAGGCTCGCCGGCCGACCGGCCGTGCCCGTCGTCCGCGTCCAGCACCACTACGCCCACATCGCCGCCTGTCTGGCCGAACATGGCTTCACCGACCCGTGCATCGGCATCTGCTGCGACGGCACGGGCTACGGCACGGACGGGGCGGTCTGGGGCTGCGAGGTGCTGCTGGCAGGGCCGGCCGAGTTCCAGCGCCTGGGCCACCTGCGCTACTTCCCCTTACCCGGCGGGGACGCCGCCGCCGTGCAGACCGCCCGCCCGGCGGCCGCCCTGCTGGCCGAGGCCTTTGGCGACGAGGCGACGGCCCTGGGCGTCACGGACCGGCTGACCGAGCCCGAGCGACTGGAGCAGATCTTCCAGCAGCTCGCCTCGGGGGCCAACTGCCCGCCGAGCAGCTCGCTGGGCAGGCTCTTCGATGCCGTGGCCGGCCTTTGCGGCGTGGCCCGCGCCAATCGCTACGAGGGGCAGGCCCCCATGCTGCTGGAGGCCGCCGCTGCCAAGGGCGTCGAGGAGGCCTACCCCTATCAGCTCACCGAGGGCGAACCGTTTGCCATCGACCACGCCCCGCTGATTCGGGCCGTCGTCGCCGACCTCCAGGCCGGCACGGACGTACCGACCGTCGCGGCGCGGTTTCACAACACGGTCGCGGCCTTCCTGGCGGCATCGGCCGGGCGTGCCCGCGAGCTGACTACCTCAGCGCCCGCCTGGAGGGATTGCTCCGGGAGGCCGACTTTGCGGTGTTGACCCACCACGGCATCCCGTGCAACGATGGCGGCCTGGCGCTGGGCCAGGCCGTGGTTGCGGCCAGACGGCAGGCGGGCCCGGAACCAGGAGCCGTGCCCGCCCCGTGAAAGGACGAACTAGAGATGTGTCTGGCGGTACCGGCGAAGATCGAGTCCATCGACGGCCAAAAGGCGACCGTATCGCTGGCGGGGATGCGCAGCGACGTGGTGACCTCGCTGACGCCCGAGGCCAAGGTCGGCGACTACGTGCTCGTCCACGCCGGCTATGCCATCACCGTCCTGAGCGAACAGGAGGCACGTGAGACCTTCACCATCCTGCGCGAAATGGTCCAAGGGAGCGAATGAACCGGCTTTCGGCCATCCGCGACGACCTGGCCACGCAGTGGCGGCGGCTGGGCGACCGGCCCGGCGGGGTGCAGCTCATGGAGGTCTGCGGCACGCACACCGTGGCCATCAGCCGGGGCGGCCTCCGCAGCCTCCTGCCGGAGGGCCTGCGGCTCATCAGCGGGCCGGGCTGCCCGGTCTGCGTGACCGACCAGAGCTACATAGACCAGGCAGCCTACCTGGCGCGGGAACTGACAGACGTGACCATCGCCACTTACGGAGACATGGTCCGCGTGCCGGGTGCGCTGGGCTCGCTGGCCGAGGCACGCTCGGCCGGCGCCGATGTGCAGGTGGTCTCCGCCGCCCACGAGGCCGTGGCCCTGGCCGCCCGTCGGCCCGACCGGCAGGTCATCTTCCTGGCCGTCGGGTTCGAGACCACCGCCCCGGCGACGGCCCTGGCCGTCCAGCAGGCCCGCCGGGAAGGGCTCGGCAACTTCTCCGTCTTCACCGCCCACAAGCTGGTGCTGCCGGCGATGAGGGCCCTGCTGGCCCAGGCGGATGTCCGCATCGACGGCTTTCTCTGCCCCGGCCACGTCAGCGTCATCACCGGCTGGAAGGCATACGAACCGCTGGCGGCCGAGTTCCGCCGGCCCTGCGTGGTGGCCGGCTTCGACGACGAGCAGATACTCACCGGCATAGCCGAGATACTCCGCCAACTGGCCGAGGGCGCCCCCGCCGCCGTGTCGGTGTATCCGCCCGTCCGGCCGGAGGGCAACGCCAGGGCCCAGGAGGTCATGGCCGAGGTGTTCGAAGTGGCCGACGCCCGCTGGCGCGCCCTGGGCGCCATACCGGAAAGCGGACTTGAGCTGCGGGAGGCCTACGCCGAGTTCGACGCCGCCCGGCGCTTCAAGCTGCCGACCTTCGAGAGCCACGACCCTCCCGGCTGCCGCTGCGGCGACGTCATCACCGGCCGATGCCTGCCGACCGACTGCGCCCTGTTCGCCACCGCCTGCACGCCGCGCCGGCCCGTCGGGCCCTGCATGGTCTCCTCGGAAGGCTCCTGCGCCGCATACTACAAGTATCACCACCGGCAGGCCGGGAAGGAACAGGCATGAGTGGCGGCGACCACATCCTGCTGGCCCACGGCGGGGGCGGCCAACTGACCGCCGAGCTCATCCAACAGGTCATCCTGCCGGCGCTGGGGCCGGCCTGCCCACAGCAGCCCGCCCGGCTGACCGACTCGGCCCAGGTGGACCTGGCCGGCGGGCCGGTGGTCTTCACCACCGACAGCGGGCCGTCAGCCTGGCGTTGGTGCTGGAAGAGGGCCTGGAAATCGAGCTGCTGAGGCGGGTGCTGGTCTCGGCCGGACGCGCCGCACACGCCGCCGGCGTGACCATCGCCACCGGTGACACCAAAGTGGTCGAGCGCGGCGCCGCCGACGGCATGGTGGTCAACACGGCCGGGGTGGGCACGCCCCTGGAAGGGGCCGAACTGGGCTTCGATCGCATCGCCCCCGGCGACCGCATCATCCTCACCGGCCCGCTGGGCGAGCATGGCATGGCCGTGATGAGCCGGCGGGAAGGGTTGGGCATCTCGGCCGAACTGGCCAGCGACTGCGCCGCCATCCACGAGCTGAGCGCCGCCCTGGTCGGGGAGCTTGGCCCGGACGTGCACTTCATGCGCGACCCCACCCGCGGGGGCCTGGCCGCCACGCTGGCCGAGACCGCCGCCGGCGCCGGCTGTGACATCGAAATCACCGAGACCGCCATCCCCGTCAACCCCACCGCCCAGGCCGTCGCCGAGATGCTGGGCCTGGACTTGCTGGCCGCTGCCAACGAGGGCAAGCTCGTGGCGGTGGTCGCCCCCGAGGCCGCCGAGCGGGCGGTGAGTGTCCTGGCCACATTCCCCCTGGCCCGTCGAGCCGCGGCCATCGGCCAGGTCACCCGTCGCAGCGACTATCCCCTGGTGGAGATGCTCACCCGCGCCGGCGGCCGGCGCGTGGTGCAGATGCCCTACGGCGAGGAACTGCCAAGAATCTGCTGACCCGGCGTGCCACCTCCGGGCGGTCGCGGCGGTGACATCGACGGCCGGAGTTGGTACACTCACCCGGCCATGGGCAGCGAGCACCTGCAATACGAAAGTCCCCTGTGCGGTCGGTATGCCTCCGGGGCGATGAAGCGGCTGTGGGGCCCGCAGCGGAAGTTCTCGACGTGGCGGAGGCTGTGGCTGGCGCTGGCCGAGGCCCAGCAGGAGCTGGGGCTGGACATCACCGACGAGCAGCTCCAGCAGATGCGGGAGCACCTGGACGACATCGACTTCGCCGCAGCCGCCGAGTACGAGAAGCAGTTCCGCCACGACGTGGTGGCCCACATCCACGCCTTCGGCGACGTCGCCCCGCGCGCCCGGCCCATCATCCACTTAGGCGCCACCAGCCAGTTCGTCGGCTGCCCATCATCCACTTAGGCGCCACCAGCCAGTTCGTCGGCTGCAACACGGACCTCATCCTCATCCGCGAGGCCCTGGGCATGCTGACGGTGTACCTGGCCAACATCATCGACCGCCTGGGCGACTTCGCCGCCCGCTACCGCGAGCTGCCGTGCCTGGGCTTCACCCACTA
>MVCS01000099.1 GCA_002049885.1 Planctomycetales bacterium 4484_123
GACATCTACGCCGCCGGTGACTGCGTGGAGTGCACACACATGGTCACCGGCCAGAGCTGCTACGTGCCGCTGGGCTCCACGGCCAACAAGCAGGGCCGGGTCGCCGCCGCCGGCATCTGCGGCCGAGAGGAGCGCTTCCCGGGAGTGCTGGGCAGCACCGTCTGCAAGGTCTTCGACCACTGCGTGGCCCGCACCGGCCTGACGGAGAGCGAGGCCCGCCAGGTGGGCTACGAGGTGGTGACCGTGCTGGCCCCAGCCCCCGACCGGGCCCACTACATGCCGCAGGCACGCCCGCTGCTGCTGAAGCTGGTGGTGGACGCCAAGACGCGCCGGCTGCTGGGCGCCCAGTCCGCCGGGCCGGGCGCCGGCGACAAACGCATAGACGCCGCCGCCATGGCCATCACCGCCGGCATGACCGTCGATGACATCGCCAACGCCGACCTGGCCTACGCCCCGCCATATTCCTCGGCCATGGACAACCTCATCACCGCCGCCAACATCGCCCGCAACAAACTCGACGGCCTCATGACCGGCGTGACGCCCATGGAAGTCCACCGCATGCTCGAGGAAAAGAAGGACTTCGTCTTCCTGGACGTCCGCAGCCCCGGTGAGTACGAAGAGGTCCGGCTGCCCAACTCCACCCTCATCCCCCTGGGCGCACTGCGACAACGCCTCGGCGAGCTGCCCCAGGACAAGGAGATCATCACCTTCTGCAAGATATCACTCCGCGGCTACGAGGCGGCACTGATCCTCGCCTCGGCCGGCTTCAAGCGGGTCCGTGTCATGGACGGCGGCGTCGTCATGTGGCCATACGAGAAGCTGCAGTGAGGGCCCGGCCAACCTGGACGCCGCCCGGACCGTCAGGCCCGGCCCCGCCCACGCAGGCTACAGTGCAAGTGACAGCGAACCGGCGGGCCTCGCCAGCCGATATGTATGGCATCAGAGAGGCCTGCCATGACCGACGCGACAAGTGAGCTGTTCCGCCGATACCCGCGGAACCCGATACTGACCGGCCGGCAGTGGCCCTACCCGGTCAACGCGGTGTTCAATGCCGGGGCCTGCCGTCTCGGGGACCAGACGCTGCTGCTGGTCCGGGTGGAAGACCGCCGCGGCCTGAGCCACCTCTGCGCCGCCCGCAGCGCAGATGGGCTGACCGACCCGCGCATCACCTTCCTGGAGGAAACCGGCCAGCACGTCGTCGCCTACACCGCCTACGGCCCCGCCGGCCCGGCGGTGGCACTGGCCACGACCAGCGACTTCAAGCGCTTCGAGCGCCTGGGGGTGGCCCTGCCGCCGGACGACAAGGACGCCGCCCTGTTCCCCGTGCGCTTCGCCGGCCGGTGGGCCATGCTGCATCGACCCTTCGCCGACAACCCCGCCCGCCACGCCCACATCTGGATATCCTACTCCCCGGACCTCAAACACTGGGGCGAGGGCCGCATCGTGCTCAAGGCACGCTGCGGGGGCTGGTGGGACGCCGGCAAGATCGGCCTGTCGCCCCCGCCCATCCGCACGCCCGAGGGCTGGCTGGTCATCTACCACGGCGTCCGCGTGACCTTTGCCGGGGTCATCTACCGCCTGGGACTGGCCCTGCTGGACCTGGAGCAACCCGAGCACGTCCTGCGCCGTTCCGACCAGTGGGTCTTCAGCCCGAAGGAATCCTACGAGCTGATAGGCGACGTCGAGCACGTGGTCTTCCCCTGCGGGACGGTCCTCCTCGGCGACGAGCTGAGACTGTACTACGGTGCGGCGGACAGTTGCATCGCCGTGGCCACCGCCTCGCTGAAGGAGCTGCTGGAGTACCTCCTGTCACTGCCGCCCTATCGGCCCGGCCGGAACTGAGCGGCAGCCCCCCAGCTAAGGGATACCCCCCGGGTCCGCAGCCATTGTCCGCCGGCACCGACGGGCGTAAAATGCCCCGGCCATGACAGCCCGAGGCACCCAGTCTGCGCGCAGGATGCTCTTCCAGTTCAGCCTGTACGGCTTCCTCAAGAACCAGCAGTACTACGAGCCGTTCATCATGCTGTTCCTGTTGACCGCGATGGGGGAAGACTACTTCAAGGTGGGGCTGCTGGTGGGCTACCGCGAAGTGCTGGTAAACATATTCGAGGTGCCCTCGGGGGCCGTCGCCGACCTCTACGGGCGGCGCCGCTCCATGATGTTCAGCTTCTGCGCATACATCGTGGCCTTCGCGGTCTTCGCCTTCTCCCGCAGCCTCTGGCCGCTGCTGGGCGCCATGACGCTGTTCGCGCTGGGGGAGGCCTTCCGCACCGGCACGCACAAGGCCATCATCTTCGATTATCTCCGCCATCAGGGCCGGTCGGCGGAGAAGACCAAGTACTACGGCACCACGCGGAGCTGGTCGAAGATGGGCTCGGCCCTGTCGGTGGTGCTGGCCGCGGGGATCGTCTTCCTGGTCGGGGCGCTGATGCCGGCCAGGCCCCTGGCGGTGTACCGCTGGCTGTTCCTGGCGTGCATCGTGCCCTACCTGGCCGGCCTGGTGAACTTCGCCTGCTACCCGCGCTACCTGGACGGCACCGAGGGCAAGCCGCCGCCGTTGCGCGAAGTGTTCACCCACCTGCTGCGGGTGGCGCGGGCGTCGGTCAAGGCGCCCGCCCTGCGCGGGTTGCTGATAGAGTCCATGGGCTTCGAGGGGCTCTACAAGGTGGCCAAGGACTACCTCCAGCCCATCGTCAAGGCCACCGCCCTGGCCCTGCCCGCCCTGGCGGGCCTGAAGGGCATGCAGCGGACTGCCGGCCTTATCCTGGTGGTGTACGTCGCCCTGTACCTGCTGGAGAGCTTCGCCTCTCGCCGCAGCGACGCCATCCGCCGGCGACTGGGCGGCGAAGAGCACGGCGCCCGCTTCCTCTGGACGGTCAATCTCGTCGTCTTCGCCCTCATCGCCATCGGCCTGGCCCTGGACTGGTACCTCAGCGGGGCGGCGGTGTTCCTGGGGCTGGGCGTGGCCATCGCCGGATTCATGGCCCTGGCGGTGCTACAGAACCTCTGGCGACCGTTGCATCTGGGCCGGTTCAACACCGCCGGCGACGCCAAGGCGGGGGCCACCATCCTCAGCGTCGAATCGCAGGCCAAGAGTCTCTCGGCCGCCATCTTCGCGCCCCTGCTGGGCCTGGTCGTCAATACATTGAAGAACTGGGCCGGTGCGCCCACCGAGCACAGCAAGTTCATACCGGTGGCACTGGCGGGGGTGCTTTTCGCCGCGGCCATACTCCTGTTCCGCCGACACGAAGAGGTCCAGCAGCCTGCGGTCAGCGCTGGCCCGGCCGTACAGAAGAACGTATAATCCGCCCGCCCCAGCAGGCCCGCCGCCTGCGGGCCGGGCGAACCGAGGCAGCGACCATGGGCCAGCAGCGACGCATCGTGGTTTTCCCCGGCACCTTCGACCCCGTCACCAACGGTCACCTGGACGTCATCGAACGCGGGCGGCGACTGTTCGACGAACTCATCGTCGCCGTGGGAGACAACCCCGAGAAGCAGTGCCTCTTCTCCCCCGCCGAACGGGCCGAGATGATCCGCCAACTCCTCGCCGGCGTGCCGGACGTCCGCGTGGAGCTCTACGAGGGTCTGACCGTCCAGTTCGCCCGGCGCGTGGGAGCCCAGGCCATCCTCCGCGGCATCCGCAACAGCTCCGACCTTCAGTTCGAGTTCCAGATGGCCCTGACCAACCGTGCCGTCAGCGGCATCGAGACCGTCTTCGTGGTCACGAGGGCGGACTACGCCTTCGCCTCCTCCTCGCTTATCAAACAGATCGCGGCCATGGGTGGAGATGTCTCCGCACTGGTGCCAGAGTTGGTCATCAAGCGACTGCGAGCCAAGCAGGAGGTCTCCCCGGTCGATCAAGACCAGCCCCGCCAGCCCTCGGAGGGTCGCTGACAAACCCCCGAGTCCCCCTACCCAATCCAGCCGAAAGGTCATTGCTGGCCCAGGCGGCCAGGGTTGCCTGCCCCTCGATGCGGCGGCCTCGGCGCGCGCATACTCCAAGCCTCATCCCTCTATTTCTTGTCGCGCCCGTCACGTGTTCCCTCGCCCTGAAAAAGACGGCGTCAGGGGAGGGGAGCCTGACGCCGTTGCAGTAACTCGGCCAAGGGAGGGAGCTCGGCCGAGGAGCCTCAGTCGCTGTGTTTCCTAAGCGACCTACTTTGTACACCCAAAGGGGCAAACTGTCAAGGTCAAATCGTCGAAAAATCGCAAAATCAAGCCCCTTTGCCCGACACAGCCGGGCAAAAATCACGCAAGCCCCCGTCCACAGGACACTTAAGGACACTTAGCGCGTTATTAACAGGGTCTGTACAGACCTTTTTCGCGGATGTACTCCACCACGGCCTCGGGCGTCAGGAACCTTATCGACCGGCCCTGGCGGACGCGGTGGCGGATCTGGGTGCTGGTGATGTCGATGAGCGGACTCGGCGTGACCCCCGCCGCCAGCCGGGCCACCTGCTCGGCTGAGAACCGCACCCGGAGCTTCTGGAGCGTCTGCTCCAGCCGGCTGCTCCAGGGCGGCCGGGCCGCCGTGATGATCCGGCACATCTCCACCACCTCGTCCGCCCGCCGCCACGTGGGCAGGTCCTCAAGCATGTCCGCGCCGATAATCCAGTGAAGCTGGGCCTCCAGACCATGCCGCTGGCGCACGGCCAGCAGCGTCTCGATGGTGTAGCTCGGCGGCCGGCGCCGCAGCTCGATGTCGCTCACATCGAACAGGCCCTCGGCGGCGATGGCCAGGCGGACCATCTCCAGGCGCTCCTCGGGCGAGGGCAGCCTCCCGGCCGGGACCTGCGGCGACGCCTGGCCGGGGGACAGTTCCTTGTGGGGCGGCACGGCCGCCGGGACGAAGGTGACCTTCTCGAAATGGTAATACTCCGCTATCGCCCGGGCCACGATGAGGTGCCCGTGATGGATGGGATTGAACGTCCCGCCGAACAGTACGATTCGCTCCACCATCGCCGCCTCCGCGCCGGCCAACATCGCCAATATTGAAGCACACCCCCCCGCCGGGGCCAAATGCGAAACCGCCCCGCAGGGCGACGCGCCAGGCCCTGGCCGGGGGCCCGCTTTTGCACTACACTGCTGCCCCGCCGAGGAGGCTTGACATGAAGCTGTACCGCGTCCTGGACGGCGACTCACAGGTCGCCTATGCCGCCGAACGCGACGGCGAGCTGTGCCGCATCGAGGGTGACGTCTTCGGCGCCTACACGGTGACCGACCGGCCGGTGGAGATGCGAAAGGTGCTGGCCCCGGTGGACCCGCCGAACATCTTCGCCATCGGGCTGAACTACCGCGCACACGCCGCCGAGACCCACAAGCCCCTGCCCGACGCGCCGGTGGTCTTCGCCAAGGCCACCACCTCGCTGTGCCATCCCGGCGACCCCATCGTGCTGCCGGCGGCCGGGCCCGACTGCGTGGACTACGAGGTGGAGCTGGCCGTGGTCATCGCCCGGCGCTGCCGGAACGTCCCGGCCGACCGGGCCGGCGAGGTCATCCTGGGCTATACCGTGGCCAACGACGTCTCCGCCCGCGACTGGCAGCGGCGCCTGGGCCAATGGGTCCGGGCCAAGAGCTTCGACACCTTCTGCCCGCTGGGCCCGTGCATCGCCACGGACATAGACCCGGCCGACCTGCCGCTGCGGTCGGTGCTGAACGGAAAGGTCATGCAGGACTCGCGGACCTCCGACCTGATCTTCTCCGTGCCGGAGCTGGTGGCGTTTCTCTCGGCCGACCTGACGCTGGAGGCCGGAACGGTGATCCTCACGGGCACGCCGGCCGGGGTGGGCCTGGCCCGCCGCCCGCAGGTGTTTCTCCGGCCTGGAGACACCATCACCTGCATCGTGGAAGGAATCGGTGAGCTGACCAACCCGGTGATCCCGGCCGGGCAGGCCGACAGGGCGGAGGCGGAATGTTGACCCCATCACGACCGGGGGCGTACCTTCTGGCATCGTGATAGTTGCCGCCCTGGGCCAACAGATCATCCGCCGGCGCTGGCTGGTCGCGGCGGGCTGGGTCGCCGCCGCGGTGCTGCTGGCGATCTTCGCCCCCACGGTGGACCCGGCGAAAAACGAGATGCTCACCCTGCTGCCGGACGACGCGCCGTCGCTGCGTGCCGCCGGCATGCTCGAACGGTACTTTCCCGGCTCGGCCGGGCTCAGCCAGGCCGTGGTCGTGGCCGCCCGCCAAGGACCGGCCGCCGGCCTGACCGACGCGGACAGGCTGGCCGTGGAGCGCCTGGTGGCCAAGCTTCGCCGGCCCCTGCCGGCGGGCCTGGCGCGGTACCTGCCGGCTGGCCAACTGGCCGTGCACTGGCATGGCGACCTGCCGCGGGGGTTCATGCCCAACCCGTACATCAGCCCGGACGGCTCGGCGGCCATCGTGGTGGTGGAGGTGCCGGCGAACTTCGTGACCATCCGCTCGGCGCGAGTGGTGGATTACATCCGCCGGCTCGTGGCACAGAGCCGCTGGCCGGACGGCCTGGAGGTGGCGGTGACGGGCTCAGCCGCCTTCGGCGCCGACTACGCCGAGGCCTCGCGCCGGTCGCACCGCAGCACGCTGTGGGTCACCGTGCTGGCGGTGCTGGCGATCCTGCTGGTGGTGTACCGCGCCCCGGTGGCGGCTGCGGTGGTGCTGGGCACGATCTCACTGGCTGCCGTGGTGGCCCACCTGGTGCTGACGGTCGCCGCCAGCCAGGGCCTGCACGTGGGCACGGCCGAGAAGATCTTCGTGTACGTGCTCCTCTACGGCCTGGGGGTGGACTACTCGCTGCTGTACCTGAGTCGATTCCGCGAGTTCCTCTCCCGGCGCCACCGGCCCGACGAGGCAGCCGCCCTGGCCTGGTCGGCCACCATGCCGGCCATCGCCGCCTCCTCCGGCACCGACATCGCCGGCCTGGCCATGCTTTCGGCGGCGTCCTTCAAGCTTTTCCAGACCACCGGGCATGTCGTGCCCATCGCCCTGCTGATCGTCCTGGCGGCGGCGGTGACGCTCATTCCCGCCACGGCGGCCTTGCTGCACCGGTGGCTGTTCTGGCCGGCCAGGGAAGCCGGCAGCCTGGGGGCGCGCCGCCTCTGGCCGGC
>MVCS01000100.1 GCA_002049885.1 Planctomycetales bacterium 4484_123
ACCAGCGACCGCGGACGCGAGGCCGCGGCGGGCCGGGGGGCCTGCCGCCGGGTCACGGCCCAGTGGCGGTCCGTTCCTGCAATAGCCTTTTCATCACCCGGTCGTGGTGGAGCTTCAGGAGCGCATCGGCCGCCCGGGGCCAGAGGGCCGAGAGCAGGCAGAGGAACTTCCCCCCGGGGCTGAACACTATCTCCGGGACGGACCTGCCGACCGTGGCGGCTATCTTTCTGGCGATTACCGCCGGCGGGGTGCGCTTCTCAGGTGCCTTGTAGGTGGAGAAGGAGACGTACGCCCGGCGTGCCTGGACGCGGAACTCCGTGGCGGTCAGGGCCGGGCAGACACAGGTGACGCGGACGTTGTAGGGCTTCATCTCCACTCGCAGGGCGTCGGTCAGTCCGCAGATGGCGAACTTGGTGGCGCAGTAGGCCCCGTGGAAGGGCACGCCGCGCTTGCCGATGACGGACGAGACGTTGAAGATGTGTCCGCGGCGCTCGTCGGTGGTCTCGTGGACGCGGGCGAACAGGCCCGCTCCGGCGTTGTTGACCATGACGTCCACCCGGCCGAACTCTTCCACCGCTCGTGCCACCAGGGCATCGACCTGCTGCTGGACGGACACGTCGGTGACGGCCACGCGGGCCTGGCCGCCGGCCGAGAGGCACTCCCGGGCGACCTGCTCCAGCCGGTCGCGCCGCCGGGCGGCCAGGAGGACGGTGTAGCCGCGTCGGGCCAGTTCCAGGGCGGTCTCGGCGCCGATGCCGCTGGAGGCGCCGGTGACGATGGCTAGGCGTCTTTCGCTCATGGCTGATCCTCGCTGCTTGGGGGAGGCTCAGGACAGCCGGCCTCGGGCGTCGATGGGCATGGTCTGCCAGTTGCCGGCCTCGGTTCGCAGCCAGGCCTGGTCGTAGAGGTTCACGCAGGGGCAGATGTGGTTGGGGATGACGGTCAGCCGCTGGCCGATGGCGGGCTTCAGAGGGCAGGCCGAGACGTCCACCTCGCCGTGTTCCTCGCTGAGCCGGACGATCCTGGCGGCGGGGTATTCCACCACGTGCCCGAAAGTGCCGCCGCCGTCGCGTGCCGTCTCGCGGGTGAGGGCCTTGGACCCGGCGTCGATGACGACCTTGCCCGGCACGGCGTCGGAGACGACGGTGCAGACGACCCTGGCGGCACAGTCTTCCAGCCGGCAGTGGCCGGCGGCGAGGGTGTTCATGTCGTTGTAGATGTAGGTACCGGGCCTGAGTTCCGTCAGCGGCTCGATGCGGTGGGACTGATACGCCGTCGGGGTCGATCCGCCCGAGACGATGGGCGTCTCCAGCCCGGCCTCATTCAGCATGGTGACCGCTCGGGCCAGTTGGCTGCCTATACCCGCCAGGTCTTGCGATTGGGGCGGGCCGGTGATGTGGCCCGGGAAACACATGATCCCATCGAAGCGGACGCCCTCTGTGCGGGCCACCCGTCGTGCCAGCTCCAGGGCGGCCAGTGGCGACTGTACACCCGTTCGGCCAAAGCCCACATCCAGCTCCACCAGGATGCCCACGGTGGCGCCCGCTGCGCTCGCCGCCCGGGCCAGGGCATCGACGGCGAAGGCTGAATCGACGGCCACGCGGACCGTGTTATCACGGGCCAGGTGGGCGATGCGCCGGCAGCGGGGTTCGTCCACGGCGGGGTATGCGATGAGCAGGTCGTCGCACACGGCCGACATGATTTCAGCCTCGCCCACCTTGGCCACCGTCAGGCCCACGGCACCGGCGGAGAGCTGGAGGCGGGCCATGCGTACGGACTTGTGCGTCTTGGTGTGGGGCCGGACGGCCAAGTCGTGCCGGGCGGCATATTCCGCCAGGCGCATCGCGTTCCGCCGGGCCACCGCCTCGTCGATTACCAGTGCGGGGGTGGGCATCGGCCACATGGTTGCTGCTCCAATGCTGCGCGGCACGAGGTCGTTTCCCGGAATGCCCGAAGGCCTGCCGCAGGACGTCTCAGTCGCCTGGCCGGCAGGGCCTCCATCCTTTCCGCGCCGCACCTGCACCGGCCAGGGACAGCGCCTGATATGCAGGCTAACCCCTCAGCTGCCGCTTTGCCACGGGGAATGGCTGGGCCATAATGATCTGCCGTGAGGCCAGCTGTGACGCCTGTGGTGCCGTGCCCCGCCTTTGGGCCGTTGGGGCGGCCGGGGCCCTGGCGTCCAGTCGGGCTTGCGCGGACGCCCGCGGACGATATCGGGAGATGACAAATGAACGAGCTGTTTGACCTGTCGGGTCGGGCCGCCCTGGTAACCGGCGGCTCGCACGGGCTGGGCAAGGAGATGGCCTGGGCCCTGGCCGAGGCGGGAAGCGACGTGGTGGTCGGTTCGCGGACGGAGGCCGACATTCGCGCCGCCGCCGAGGAGATAGCCGCCGCCACCGGGCGGCGCGTCATCCCGGTGGTCTTGGACGTTGCCGAGCGGGACTCGGTGGAATCGGCCGTGACAGGGACGGTGGAGGCCTTCGGCCGGCTTGACATCCTGGTGAACAATGCGGGCATCAACGTCCGTTCGCCCGTGGAGGAGATAAAGGATGCCGACTGGCATCGCATTCAGCAGGTGAACGTCTCGGGTGTGTTCTACGGTTGCCGGGCCGCGGTGCCGCACATGCTCCGCGGCGGCTACGGGCGGATAATCAACGTGGGCTCGGCCCTGTCACTGGTGGGGCTTTCCGGGCGGGTGAGCTACTGTGCCTCCAAGGGGGCGGTGGTGCAGATGACCCGCGCCCTGGCGGTGGAACTGGCCCCCCAGGGGGTGACGGTCAACTGCATTTGTCCAGGCCCCTTTGCCACGCCCATCAACGTCCCGGTGCTCTCGGACCCCGAGGCCAAGGCCGCCCTGACGGCCCTGGTGCCGATGGGCAGGTGGGGCGAGCTGCACGAAATCCGCGCCGCCGCCGTGTTCCTGGCCTCGCCGGGTGCCAGTTTCGTTACCGGCGCGGTGCTGACCGTGGACGGCGGCTGGACGGCGTGGTAGCGGCGGAAGCCATCTCGGCCTGCCCTGCGGCCGCGCCGTCCACGCTGGCCGGCCTGGAGAGTGAAAGCCGCCCGGCCAGTCGGTGGGCCCGGGGCGTCTGTCGCTGGGTCACTTGGCCGAGAGGATCAGGTCCTTGATCTTCTCTGAGGGCAGGTTCAGCGCGCCCAGTGCCTGAGCCGCGCCCTCTCGAAGCTTCAGCGAGCCCTTGGCCGTGACCATCTCAATAATGGCGTTGATCTGCTTTTCGGTGAGCTGGTTGCCAGAAAGCCGGATGGACTCGCTCAATGAAGCGTATGCAGCCAGGCGGATCTCCTCGGGCGCGTCGGCGTCGTCTGCCAGTTCCGCGATAGCCCGCTGTGCCTCGGCCTGGCGGAACTGGGCCAGGGCGCCGGCCGCCGCGATTCGCACCGGGTCGCGCTTGTCCTTCAGGGCGGCTATCAGGCTCTTGGTGGCCACCGTGAGGTCATAGACGGGGTTTTTCGTCTGTGCGAGGACCCTCAGGGCGTTGGCGGCGCGGATGGCCCACTCGGCGCCCTGTTCGGGCGTCAGCGGCGTGGGCCCCGCGGCGTCGGCGTGCATCTTCTTGACCAGTCCGGCCACGGCGTTGGCATCGACCTTGTCCGCCCGCAGCACGGTGACCAGCGGGTCGGACTTTGCCAGGGCCTTGGCCGCCATGGTCTCGGCTGGCCGGGCCAGCACGACCACCGGCAGCCGGCGAAAGACGGCCTCGCTCCGCAGCAGTGCCACCGCGGCCTTGTATGACGGGGCGGAGACCTCTGAGGAGACGACGACCAGGTCCAGCCCGCCGGCCTGGTGGGCGGCTCGCAGCGCAGTGCCGAAATTGGCGTCGTCGAAGACGGCACAGCCCGCGGCCCTCAACAGGTCCTTGACCTTGTTGCGGCGATCGAGGTCTGGGTCGGCGAGCACGGCCGTGGGCGCGCCGGTCTGACGCAGGGCCTCGACCAGCACCGGAACCACCAGGTGCCAGCCGGTGAAGCGCTTCTGCGGCCGGGCCAGCGCGAGCGTCTCGGCGGCCATGTACCGCACCAGCCGGGCGGGCGAGCCCAGGGCGGCCACCAGCGGCTGGGCGCCGCCGAGCTCGTCGAAGCTGGCCACCAGGTTCGCCGTGCCGGAGGTCGTCGCCAGTGCCGAGATGGTGCCGATGCAGACGGCCAGGTCGTTGTCCTTCAGTCCCCGCGCCAAGGCCGCCTGGAGGTACTTGGGGCTGGAGGCCAGGGCGTAGAAGGCGGCCCCGGGCTCGTCGGCGGGATGCGTGGGGTCCTTCAATTCGCTCTTGCCGGCACTCTTGCGGCGCTCGTTTTCCTTGCGGAGGTTGTCCTCTTTGCGGAGGTTGGCGGCGATCCAGAGGGGGATGGCCGGGTGGAACTTCTCGTCGTGGATCAGCGCCCGCCGGGCGGCCCGCATGCAGTAGATCTCGTTGAAGATTGCCCGCGGGGCGACCTTGTAGGTCACTCCCAGGCCGTCCTGCCAGTACCACACGTTGGCGGTGTCGTAGCGACTGTCGGGTATGAGCGACTCGTGCCGGCGGTAGTATTTCTCGGCCAGTTCGTAGAACAGTTCGGCGACGGGCTTGGTCAGCGCGCTTCGCCGGGCGCACATGATCAGCGCGCCCTCGGCCACACGGCGGGTCCGCTTGAGGATGTCCTTCCGGAGGGTCAGTTCCTTCAGGTAAGGCGCGGCATGCCAGTAGCCGATCCTGCCCAGCGTGCGGGCGGTTACCTCACGCACGTATGGGTCCTTGCTGTTGAGGGCCTCGCACAGGGGCCGGACGGCATCCTTGCCCAGTCGCGGCAGGATGGTGGCGATCCGTTCGCGCAGCTCCGTGGTGGTGTGGGGGTCCTCCAGCTTGGCGATCAGTTGCGGCACGGCGTACTCGCCGGAGTGGGTCAGGCGCTCTGCGCCGATGAGGAACTCTCGCGGCGTGCCGGCGAGCATCTTGATCCAGCGAGCGATTTCTGCGGGGTCCATGCGGACCAGGCGGGCACCCTTGGTGATGAGCTCGGAGATCCTGTCCACCGTGGGTGCCAGCCGTTTCATGCCCCGTCCGGCCGCCAGGGTGGCGCCGCTCTTGTCGGTGCGCATGGCCAGCGTATAGACGTGGCGGGGGTCGGGGTTGGCGTCGATGATGGCCTTGCCGTAGCTCTCGGCCGCCTCGGGCCGGGCGATCAGGATGTAGTGGAGGAAGTTGCTCCACAACTCGGTGAGCTTCCGGTCCGGCTCGGCGCTGGGGCTCGCCGTCGCGCCGCCGGGGCCCTGGCCCAGCGCCAGGGCCGCCCATATCAACGACGCCAACACCGCGCAAAAGGTCCTGCCTGCTGAGGAATCGAAGCTTCGCATGATAGCTCCAGACAAACCAGACTTCAGCGGGGCGATCTCCTCGCTGCCCTGCCAGGCAACTAGTTTCGTACCCTGCGGCCTTTACGACGAAAGATCGATGGCATGACGGTCGTGCAGCTCTGGCCCGTCCAGCCAGGGACGAACACCCGGCGATTATAGGACCACGCCGGGTGGTGTCAACAAAATGCATCGGCCGGGCCGGCCCCTCGGGGCGGTCCGCACGCCGGCCCGTCAGTAGCTGCCCTCGGCGGCCGGGTACTTCGGCTGGCGGCCCTCGATGACCGCCGCCACGTCCTGCACCACGTCGCACATGGCCTCCAGGGCGGCGGGCACCCGGGCGGCCACGTGGGGCGTCAGGATCACGTTCTCCAGGCCGAACAGCGGGTAGTCCAGCGGCGGGGGCTCGGGTTCGTGGCAGTCGATGACCGCACCCGAGAGCCGGCCGCTGCGGATGGCCTCGGCCAGGTCCGCCGCCACCACGCACGCCCCGCGGGCGGCGTTTATCAACTGCGCCCCGGGCTTGAACTGCTCCAGCGTGCGGGCGTTGATCAGGTTCCGCGTCAGCTCCGTCAGCGGCACGTGCAGGGTGACGATGTCGCTGTTGGCGTAGAGGGTGGGCTTGTCCACGGCCTGGGCCGGGTAGTCCAGATGCACCCCCCGAATGTCGTTGTACAGCACCTTCATCCCCAGCCCCGCAGCGGCCCGCCCCACGCGCGACCCGATCCGCCCGGCCCCGACAACACCCAGCGTCAAGCTCGCCAGGAAGCGCCCGTACATGTTCTTCCGCGTGGCGAAGAACTCCTCGGGGCTCAGCGGGCGCATCATCGGCCAGAAGCGCCGGTTCAGCTCGATGATCATCCGCACGGTGTAGTCCACCACCGCCAGGGTGTTGGCCTCGGGCGTGTGGACCACCTCCACGCCGCGGGCCCGGCAGGCGGGCAC
>MVCS01000101.1 GCA_002049885.1 Planctomycetales bacterium 4484_123
CAAGGCCCCCACGTGGCGCCGGCTGTGGTCGTGGGGGTTGTTTACCCTCCAGGCCTTCTGGCAGATGATCCGACGGCGGCGTTGGCCGATGGTGGTGGTCACCAACCCGCCGTGGACCATGTTGGCCATGCCGCTGCTCCGCTACCTGCTGGGCCTGCGGTACGTACTGCTAATCTACGACATCTACCCGGACATCCTGGAGCGGATGGGCGTGCTCAAGCCCGCCGGCCTGTGCGCCGGGCTGTGGCGGCGGCTCAGCGGCCGGTCGCTGGCCCGCTCGGCCGGGGTAATCACCCTGGGCCGGCACATGGCCGAGACGCTCCGTCGCCACCTGGCTGGCCGGGGGGACGTGCCGATTTGCATCATTGAGAACTGGGCCGACACGGACTTCATCCGTCCGCTGGCCAAGGCCGATAATCCCTTCGCCCGCGACCACGGCCTAGTGGACAAGTTCGTCGTCTGCTACAGCGGCGCCTTCGGTGCTACTCACGACATAGAGTCCATCGTCGCCGCCGCCGAGGCACTGCTGGACTTGCCGGACGTGCACTTCCTGCTCATCGGCGGGGGCACCCGGCAGCGCGAGGTGTCCGAGGTGGTGGCCGCTTCCCAACCTCACCCTGTTGCCGTTGCAGCCCTTCGATATGCTGCGCTACACCCTCCCGGCCGCGGACTGCGCCATCGTGAGCCTCGACGAGGGCTACGAGGGCCTCTCGGTGCCGTCCAAGACCTACTACGCCCTGGCCGCCGGCGCCGCCCTGCTGGCCATCAGCGGCCCGGGCACGGAATTGACCGAGTTGGTGGCCGAGCACGGCTGCGGCGTGCACATCCCGCCGCGCAGTCCCGAGGCACTGGCTGGTGCCATTCGCCGGCTGCACGACGACCGGGAGCTGTTGTCGGCCTACAAGTCCGCCGCCCGCCGGGCGGCCGAGCGGCACTTCTCCCGCCGCACGACTACCGCGCGCTACTTGGAATGCTTGGAACGATGGCTGGGCCGCGGGGCGCGGTGGTAAGCCTTTGCAGACAATCCTTTCCGACGATCCTGTTCCTGCTGGCCTGTGCCGAGGCCTAGGGGAGGGGCGGTTCTTCCGGGCCGCCCTGTGTGAGGGTATCGGGCTGTTGTGTCTGGCCTTGTGGGTCGGCTTGTCGTTGGGGCGATAGTCTGCGTCGGAGGCCGGCCCAGAACTGCCGGAACGCGGCCAGGTCGTCCTTTCGGAAGCGTCCCAGCTCCCAGGGTCCCAGGCCGGCGATCCGCCAGAAGTATCCCGTCAGGATCAGTGAGCTGACGAGGTAGCCCAGGGAGGTGGCCACGCCGGCCCCCAAGAGCCCCAGCACGGGGTACAGCAGCAGCATCCCTGCCATGTTGGTCACCACGCCGACCGCGACGGCTATGGAAGAGACCCCGGGCCGGTTGGACCCGACGAAGTACGCGTGGGGCATCTTGGCGATGGACCGCAGCCAGAAGCCCGGCGCCAGCAGCCATATGATCGCCACCGAGGGGATGAACCTCGGTGAAAACAGCACCGGCACCAGCCACTTTGCCAGCACCGCCCCGACCAGCAGCACCACGCCGCTGACCACGCCGGTCAGGCGGGCGCACTGCATCACCAGCTTGGGCCGGCCGGCGGCGTCGGCGGCCACTCGGGGCAGGATCACCGCCCCGATGGTCTCGGGGATGGCCAGCACCCGCACGGGCAGCACCATGGCCATGGAGAACAGGCCCACTTCGTCCCGGCTGGCCAGCATGGCCAGGATGATGGTGCCGATTTGTACGTTCATGATGTTGGAGATCTTGGAGAAGTAGTAGCGGAAGCCGTAGGAGAGCACCTTGCGGGTGACCTCCCAGGACACGCCGGTCAGGCGCAGGCCGTGGCGCAGGCGGAGCATCACCAGGGCCACGAGCGTCGCAGTCGCCCCGCCGGCGACGTAGGAGAGCAGGGCCCCGTTGACGCCCCACTTCAGCAGCCCCACCAGCACCAGGGCGGCGATGAGTTGACAGAAGCTCTGCAGCACTGGCATGCCCGCGTACCACAGGAAGTCCTGCCGGGCCAGGAAGATCATCCCGAGGTTGAGGCTGAAGAACGCCGCCGGGATCACCAGCAGCGCCACGTGGAAGGATTCCGGCGAGGCCTTGGAGAAGAACTCCAGCGGCAGCCGGATCACCGCCATTCCTACCGCCGCGGCCAGAAGGCACCCCAGGCCTCCCAGGGACAGCAGATGAGAAACCCCTTCGGAGACCGACAGCTTTCCTGCGGCGACGTAATAGAAACACCCACCCTCAAAGCCGAACATGCACACCAGTGCCAGGATCATGGCCAGCACCATGCAGACGG
Organism: Planctomycetales bacterium 4484_123; assembly: GCA_002049885.1. Classification (GTDB taxonomy): domain Bacteria; phylum Planctomycetota; class Phycisphaerae; order SM23-33; family SM23-33; genus MVCS01. The sequence continues at coordinate 2,331 of MVCS01000101.1, forward strand.
CGTAGGAACCCCGGCCCGCCGGCCCCAGGAACCACGCCAAGGCGCTCTGCGTTGCCAGGGCCAGCAGCATGACCGTGAGCTTGCCGGCGAATGTGATCAAGCTGTCGCGGACGCCCGAGGCCATGGGATGATGCACTCAGGCCGTCATTGTCTCAGCAGCCCGGCGCGCCTGCAAGGATGGCCAGGAGCGATGGGGCGTGAAGCAGCAGCGGCCGGAGGACGTAGCAAGGCCCGCCCGCGGCCACGGGCGCGGGTCTCGAGGGATGCGCCGTAGTCGGCAAGGGCCATCCCGGCTGACTGTGGCGATAGCCGGTCGGGTCCGGACGGGTGTTTCGGTCGCGCCTGGCGCCCTTCGTGGCGAAGGACACCCGGGCATGCCGCGCGGTTTCGCGTCAGAGAATACGGCTCCGCCGCCTGCGTGAAGCGTGGCTCACCGGCGGCGTTTTTTTCTCCACGGCCGGTGCTGCAGGCCGATATGGTAGAATGTCGCCAAGCGGCCGGGGGCCCGCGGGCAACGGGTACGCAGTCAATGTGTGGGTGGAGGACGATGGGACCGGCATGAGCAGGACCTTCACGATCTTCGTGGCGGAGTACGTGCCTCTGTCCAACAAAGGCGAGGAGGCCATCATTCGTGGCATTGAGGACCTGGTACGCAGCCAAGGTTACTCGGTGCGTCTGGCCGTGATGGGACGAGAAGCCGAGATATCCGATTGCGGTGGCATCACTGTCTTTCCCAATGAATGGGTGTATCGGTGCGTGGGCCGGCGGATTTCCCCAGGCAAGTTCGCGGCCCTCTTGGCCCTCCAGGCCCTCAAGCTGCGTGTGGGAATGCTGGGGACGCTGGGCAACCTGGCCTTCTCCCATGACCCGCGCCACGGCCCCATGCGCGAGTATTTCGATGACGCCGACTGCATCCTGGTCGGCCACGACGGCATCTTCGGCATCGAGAGTTGTGGTGTCATCCACGCCGCCCGCAAGGCCGGCAAGCGGGTGGGCATATTCGGGGCAGGGGTGGCCCAGTACCACAAGCTGGCCCCGCTGAGCAAGCCGCTGTACCGCAGAGCGGTGGCGGAGTCCGACTTCTGCTTCTTCCGTGAGCGCAACGCCTATGAGTACATGAGGGCCATCGGCTGTGACCCCGCCAAGTTGCGCCTGGCGCCCGACCCCGCCTTTGCCATGAACCCGGCTCCGCCGCAAGATGTCCAGGCCTTCCTGGAGGGCAAGGAATGGTATCGCCGGGCGCGTCAGGCCGGCAAGACGGTGGTCTGTGCCACCGTCAGCCAGAAGGACGTGCTGTTGGCCAGGCCCTTTGCCCACCGTTCCACGCCGGCCGAGCGGCGGGCGTTGCACGTGAAGTACCTGGCTGAGGTCTTCGACCGCCTGATTGGCCAGCGCGACGTGTTGGTGGTGTTCTTGCCGCACAGCCTGGAGCCGGGCCCACGGAACGACGTCCAGACCGCCCGGGATGTCACCGCGGCCGTGCAGGCCGGCCCCGAGAGCTGCTGTGTGATGGACGACGACCTGCCCGCCCGGATGCTGAAGGGCATCATCAAGGAGTGCGACTTCCTCGTCGGCCAACGGGCGCACTCGCTCATCGGCAGTGCCTCGGTGGCGACCCCCTTCGTGGCCCTTACCGCTAGCAACGACAGGCGCACGCACGACATCCTTGGGGAGATGGTCGGCTGTGAAGAGCAGATGGTGGACATGGACCTCAACGACCCGGCTCAGGCCGCCGAAAGGATCGTTCAGGCCATTGACCGCCGCGAGGAGCTGCGCTCGCACCTGGTCGGCAGGATGGCCGAGCTGCGACGCCGGCTGGAGGAGATGGCCCAGGTCCTGACGGCATAGCCTGGAGCGGCAGGGGCCGGCGGGCGCGTCCGTGTCGTCCGGGCCCGGCCGAACTCGCCGCGGGCGGTGGTGTCGTGTTCGGGAGTGGCATGGTGGAAGACAGCATTCTTCTGACGCGGATCAGTTCCCTGGCCCACTCGCTGGACAAGCGCTGGACCACGCGGGAGGGCACCCGCGAAAGCCTGCTGGCCGGGCCGGGGCGCGAGCTGGGCGCCCTCCTGGAGGAATGGTCCCGCCGGCACCCCGAGCCGGACCCGCGGGTGGCCTGGGCGCGTGAGGTACTGGAGGTCGTCAAGAAAGGCGGGATACCCGAGGCCCGACCCATTGCCGAGCAGTCGCCCTGCGACATCCTCTCGATTATCCACGACCGGCGCAGCGTGCGGAAATGGGTGGACCGCGACGTGCCACCCGAGCTGATCGAGCGCATGTTGGAGGCCGCCAGGTGGGCGCCGTCTTCGTGCAACCGCCAGTCGGTCCGGCTGGTGGTTCTCCGCTCCCAGTCCTGCAAGCAGTCCGCGGCAAGGCTCAACGCCCCCTTCATCGCCAAGGCCCCGGTGGTGATTCTTGTGGGGGTGGACCTGCGGGTTTACGGGCGCTTCGAGTGGTACGCCACGCACCCTTACCTGGACGCCGCCGCAGCCATCCAGAACATGCTACTGGTGGGCCACGCCGCCGGGCTGGGCTGCCTGTGGGCACAGGCGGGGCTGGAGCGGTGGCGGATGAACCCGCGGGCGTACTACCAGGCCAAGCGCGAGCTCAACCTTCCAGGGTGGTTCCGACCTGTCTCGCTGGTGGCGGTGGGCTACCCCGCCTACAAGCCCAAGGCACCGCCTCGACATGAGATCGGCGAGTTCGTCTGCTACGAGGACGAAGGCTTCCCCGACGGCAGTTTTCCCGAGTGGCGTCTGGAGCTGCCGGTCCGGCTGCGGCGCTGGGCCTCCGGGTTCAAGCGGGCCCTGTGGGGCTTGGCGGGCCGGGGCCGGAGACGGCGGCGCTGAGCTTGGCGTGCGCTGGCCGTGTCGGCAGGCGTGTTGACGCACTTTCGAGGTGTCGGCCGTTCCGGTCTGGGAGCGGCCCTGGAGATGGTCAAGTTACTCGTTGCGCGGGAGCCTACTGCCGATAAGTATCCTGTAGGCGGGCCGTCGCCGCATTTGCCGGTCGGTCTGGTCGATCGGCGGGCCGGGCAGGGCTTGCCCGCCCCTGCGGGACGGTCTGTACTTGAATTTTGCCCGGGTGGTACCGCCCGGCTGGGAGTTCAATGCTGGCGACCCGGCCCGGCCTGTCAGCGGTGCCTCAGGGTCACGGGTGGAAGATGAGCGTACTGAGCCATAACGGGCTGGCCTATCCGGCCGAGCCGGAGCCGGTCGCGGACGACCTTCGCCGCTCCCTGTTCGACAGGCCCGGGCTGGTAGGCCTGATGATCGCCATGTACTTCCTGGGGGTGGCGGCCCTTCAGTCCACGGCCTACTGGCGCTGGAGCACCTATACGGCCTACGTCATGGTGGCAGTCTTTCTGTTTTCCTTCTTCCGCCTGCGAGGGGTGCTGCGGATACCCGAGCTGTGGTTGGCGCTGGCTCTGACGGGCTGGATCCTGATGACCTCCCTGACCTCGGAGTACATCAGCGGTTCGCTGAACGCCGCTTGGTACGCCACCAAGTTGTACCTGGTGGCGGTCGTCGTGATGCTGTACTGCGACTCGCTGCCGAAGCTGAAGTTGCTGCTTCAGGCTCAGGTTATCGGTGCGGGTATCATCGCCACCGCCGGGGCCCTGCTGGGTTACGAGGTGGTCCAGTACGGCGGTGATCGCGTCTTGGGCCTCACCGGCCAGGCCAATGCCTTTGGCTGGTCGCTATCTGACGCGGTGCTGTCCTGCCTCGTCCTGTTCCCCATAGTGGGAAAGGTCTGGCGGCTGATAATCTTCGGGTATTTCGCCGTGGCCTTCCTGGCCATGCTGGGGGCCGGCTCGCGCAGCTCGGCAGCGGCCATTATGGCGGGCCTGGGCACGTACTACTTCCTGGAGCACGTCAGGAACTTCCGCAGGGCGTGGAAGTGGGCCCTGCCGGTCCTGGTCGTCCTGGTGGCCGTTCCCTTGGTGGCGTACCTGTATTTCCCCAACAGCCCGCTGGTGGCCCGGCTGACCAAGCGGCTCCCTGCACGCAGCCAGGCCCAACTGGAGCACAGTGACTCGCGCCGCCTGACCATGTATCGCCACTCGGTGCGCCTGTTCCTTCAAAATCCCATCTTGGGCAAGGGCATGGGGACGTTC
>MVCS01000102.1 GCA_002049885.1 Planctomycetales bacterium 4484_123
GGGTACGCCCTTGGCCCGGGCCGGCCGGCCCGTGGGGCCAACGGCCGGCCGAACCGCGCGCGGGCGTGGGACGGCGGGCCCCAACGACGGGGCAAGGGCCTGCCGAGTCGTCTTTGCCGGGCGAATCGGCCCGGGGCATGGGCTCTGCCCCTGCGGCCGGGACCGGGCTTGCCTGGGGCCAGTTCGTGCCGGCACCGCGGTCCTCTGTGGTGTCCCCACGCCGCCGGCGGGCCGGGTGGATGGTGTGGCCGGGCCACCGCAGGTGGCCCTTGGCGGTGCGGTTCGTCCGCCTGCGGCTGGCCTTGGGCCAGGGACGTTGCCACCAGCACGAGCACGCTCACGATACTAAGCACCAGTACTCGTTTCATGGATGCTGCTCCTTTCCGAATAGGGCAGAAGATGCACGGTAGGCAGGGTCCACGTTAGATTCATCGATGAGGTCGATGGAATAGACAGCTTGGGCAGGGTAAAGGACTGATCGGCCAGTGAGACCGGCCCGAGCGCCGGCACGCGCCAGGTCAGTGACGGTATCTCAAGTTGAAGCGCGGTCGGCTTGATGTGGCGCGGATGACGGAACGTCGCGGCTGACCAAAGCAGCAGCACGGCGAGTACGGCAGCCGCGACTGCCGAGGCCCACCGCAGCAGCCCGTCTCGCCAGACGGGCCGGGCCGGCGGGAGTTCCAGGTCGCCCATGGGCGGGATGCTCGTCCCTTCCAACCGCTCGCCCAGGGCGGACAGGTCGGCGATCAGTCCGCGTGCCTGATGGATCCGCCCGGCCCGGTCCGGCTGGCCTGCGAACCGGCGTGCGAGCGACTCCAGCGCCGCGGCGGGGTCGTCCGCGGCCAGGGCTGCCGCCAGTGTCTGGTCGAATTGGCGATCGTCCGTGTCTTTCATGGTCGATGCCTCATCATGCGCCCAAGGCTGGCGATGGCCTTGAAGACCGCCGCCTTGACGGTGCCCTCGGCACAGCCCATCACCGCGGCGGTCTCGGCTATGCTCATGCCGCGAAGGAACCGGCAGGTCACCGCCTCGCGCTGGCGGGGGGGCAGTTTCTCAATGGCCGCCGCCAGCAGCTCCAGCCGGTCGTCGCCACCCGCAGCCTGTGCCTGGGGCGGGTCGGCAGCCTCGAGCGATACCATCGGCCGCCTGCGCCGCCTTTCCCGCACCACATTCATGGCGATGCCAAGCAGCCAGGTCATCGCCGCGCCGCCTTTGCGGAAACTTTTTCGTCGGCGCCATGCCCGCAGCAGGCACTCCTGGCGGGCGTCCTCGGCCTCGCCGCGCATGTGCGGGGGCAGGTGGGCCAGGCAGAAGCGATACAGCACCGGCCCGGCCAGTTCCGCCAGTTGGGCGAAGGCGTCCCGCTCGCCGCCGGCGGCACGGGCCATCAGTGCATCGGCCAGGCTGCGCTCTAGCGCCATCGCTCCACCTGTAATTGCGTCCTGGGGCCGAAAGGTTTACCGGCTTCCTTGCGCCGTTTATCGGACGACACGGCGGCTGCATGGAGCTTAACGAAGTGGGCGGGGTGGGCTTCCGCCGCAACTCGGCGCGGGCCGTGGTGCCGGTCGAGCCCGGCGGGCATTGCGGCCTGCGATCAACCCGCCGCCTTGGGCTTGTCCTCTGCTCTCGGAGCGGCCCCGCGGTGTTTGCCGATGAGGTTCAGGAGTCTCATCCGCTGGGGGTGCTCGGGCTCGAGGTCCAGGACGACGCGCCAGTGGAATACGGCCCGGTCGTATTGCCGGGCCTCGGCGTAGGCGTGGCCGAGCTTCAGGTGCAGGGACGCCGTCTGCGGACTGGCCGCCACCGCCAGCTTGAGATAGTCGATGTACTTCTTCAGCTCTCCGGCCTGGTTGTACTGCTCGGCGACCTTCAGGTAGGCCTCCACCAGGGTGGGCTCGTAGGCGGCCTTGTCGAGCTTGATGGCCTCGCCCAGCAGCCGGAGATACTCATCGTACCTGCCGATGCCAAAGCTGGCCTGGGCGTAATAGTAGTAAAACAGTGCCTTGTCGTCTTTGGGGATGGTCTTTTCGATCTTGTTGAACATGCGGTGGGCCTGTGCGTAGCGGCGGGCGTTGAGGTAGATGTTGGCCTTGAGGAAGTGGATGTCGGGCCGGTCCTTGATGCCCTCGGCCACGGCCTTGGCGAGTTGGTAGATGGCCGAGCGGCTGGGGGCGGCGCGGAAGGTGTCCTTCTTCCCGGGCACCGGTTCGATGAGGTACCACTGGCCGCTGATGGTATCGGGCTGGCCGGCCTTGACGCGGATGTCCGAGACCGTCCCGAAGTAGTTCCGCAGGTTGAAGTAGGCCGAGGCCAGTTTGTACCGCAGCACGGGGCCCTCGGCGCCCAGCGCCAGGGCCTTCTGGTAGGCCTCGGCGGCCAGGGCGTAGAAGTTGCCCGCGAGGTAGATATTGCCAAGCTGGTAGTGGTCGGCGGCGCTGGCGGGATTCAGCTTGATGGCCTCCTGGAAGTACTTCCGGGCCTTCTCGTTGTCCTGGAGGTTGTACTTGGCCTCGGCCAGGAGGTGGTAGGTGGTGTAGTCGTGGCGATACTGCAATAGTGGTTCGAGGACGGCCACCACCTGCTGCCACTTCCGGCGGTCAGCGTAGATCTCGCCCAGGAGCCGGCCGGCCTCCACGTGGTCGGGGGCGGCCTTGAGGATCGCCTTGAGCTGGCCTTCGGCCTGGTCGTCCTTCTTGCCGTAGCGGTAGGCCCGGGCCAGGTTCAGCCGGTAGCTGGTCTTCGCCGGCTCGGCGGCGACCGCCTTGCTGAGATACTCGATGGCCTTGTCGTAGTCGCCTCTCAGCAGGGCATTGCGTCCGGCCTGGAAGGCCTTCTCCGCCTGGGACGGTCCGCCGTCCCGGGTGGTCGCGGGCGCCTTGGGCGCGGCCTGGACCAGGCACGCGGCCGCGACCAGCGCCGTCAGTGCTGTCGCGATCAATTTCTGCGCCGGCATGATTGTCTCTCTTCGTAGTGTGGGCGCCGCAGCGCAAGGTCGGCTGGCGCGCTCACAGTCGGTACGTCTTGATCCAGTTGATCTGCTCTCTGGCCTTCCGCACCAGGGGGCCTTTGGGGAAGTTGTTGATGTAGTTGGTATAGGCGTCCATGGCCTTGACCCACTGGCCGAGCTGCTCGTAGTTCTCGGCGATGGCGAACTGCGCCGCACCGGCCCGCGGGCTGCGGCGGTAGTTCCTGAGGAAGGCATCGTAGGCCTTGATGGCCTCGGCGTACTTGCCCTGGCGGTCGTAGTATTGGGCGATGCGCCAGGAGGCGTCCTCGGCCACGGCCGTGCCGCTGAACTGCCGCACGATCTCGAGGTAGGTCTTCATGGCCGCCGTGGGGTCCTTGAGCTTCTCGGCATAGATGCCGGCCATCCGCAGCAGCGACTCGTCGGCCTTGTCGGCGGCGGCGACCTTGGCGGCCCGCCTGTATGCCGCCACCGCCTTCCGCAGGGCGGCGTTGATCTTGTCCTGGCGGTCGGCCAGTTGGGCCGCGGTGAGCGCCTCGACCTCCTGGCTGGCGCGCCGGGCGGCCAGCAGCACGTTGGCCGCATCGTACTGGCCGGCCTGGAAGGCGCCGCGGGCCTCTTCCATCTCGGCCGCCCGGGCCTTGCCACCCTTGCGCAGCTCGGCGATGCGATCTAGGTTGTACCGGCGCTGCCTCTCGCGGGCGACCTGGGCCAGCTTGTAGGCCTTCTTCTGGGCCAGCTCCTTGACCTTGGCGATGGTGCGCTGGCGGGGCCTCGCGCGCAAGGACCGTCTCGCCCATCGACAGGTAGCTGGTGCCGACCTTGAACATGGCGTCGTCGGCCAGGTGGCTCTTGGGCCAGCGGGCGGGGACCTTGCGATACTCGATGATGGCCTTGACCGGGTTGGACAGATCCCTCAGCACGATCTCGGCGATCTGGTACTGGGCGTCGAAGGCCTTTCGCTGGCCCTTCTCGTCCACCAGGGCCTGGTAGCGGGCGAGGTCTTTGAGTATGCCGATCCGCCGCTTGGCCTCGGCGGCCTTGCCGTCCTTGGGGTAGGCGCTGAGGTAGGAACGGTACGCAGCCGCGGCCTGGCGCCACCGGCTGAGGTTGATGGTGCACTCGGCGATGCACCATTTCGCATCGCGGACCCAACTGCCGCCGGGAAACTCGCTGATGACGCGGCGGTAGGCCTCGATGGCCTGCTCCCATGCCTGGTTGGCTTGGTGTATCTGGCCCACCATGGTCAGGGCCTGGCCGGCGCTGGGGTGTCTGGGGAAACTGTCCACGAACACCTCCAGAACGTGCAGGGCCTCGACCCATCGCTTTTCCTTCATCAGGCCCAGGCCGATCTGGTAGATCTGGTTCTGCACGTCCAGCCGGCCGCCCACGGAGAAGTTCAACTCCAGGAGGGTCTCAGCCGCCAGCAGTGGGCGCTTGAGGCGGTCTCGGTAGGTCTGGGCGATCCGGGTGGCGGCCTTGAGCACCGTGCCCCGGGATGGATAGTGAACGATCAACTGGTTCCAGACGCTGATGGCCTCTTCGTGGTATCCCCGGCCGGAGAGTTCATCGCCTATGGCCCACAAGAGTCCCGGGACGGCGCCGATGTTGGGATGGTCGTGATAGGCCGCCGCCACGCGCTGGAGCTCCTTGGCCGCACGTACGTACTGGCCGCGTGCCAGCGTCGGGCTGAACGCATCGACCACGCGGGCCTGGGTGAGGAAGCTGGCGGCGGCGTCCCATTGGGCCTCGTGCACGATGGCCTTTTCCTCGGGGAAGTCTCTGACGATGCTTGCGAGCTGTGCCCGGGCCTTGGCGAACCTCTCGGCCACCTGGGCCAGCAACTCCTGGCTGGAGAGCTGCTGGCCGGCCCGCTCGGGCGGGGCCGCCGCCCAGGCCAGGAAATCGCGGGCGATCGCCAGGCGGATCCTGGGCAGCTCGCGGTCCGAGGGGCTGTCGGCGAGGAATCGGCGTGCCAGGTCGGCCGCCCGCTGCCATTGCCGGACCGTCCGCCAGTGCTGGATCATGACCATGATTTCACCGCGGGCGTGCTCGGCCGTCGGCGTCTCGGGATGGTCCCGGCGCAGGCGAGTGAAGATGGCGTAGGCCGCAGCCAGGGCCTTGGCCTGCCGGGCTATCTCCGCCTCGGACAGGACCGGGCCCGCCCGGGCGACTTGGAGCTGCTTGGCCCCGCCGCGCCGGAGGTGCTGCACCGCCGGCCGGTTGAGCTGCGCCTGTTCGCGCAGCCTGGCGACCTCGATGGCTCGGCGCCGTTGCTGCCGGCGAATGGCCGCCATTGCCAGCAGGTCCTTGTCGGCCATGAGGGTCCGGCCACCGGCGGGCCCTGCGGTGGCCTGCGGTTTCCTTTCATCGGCGAGCAGGCTCAGCCGGCGAGGCTGAGTCGTTGGCCTACCCGCGGGGGCCGGCCTGGCCTCGGCCACGGCCATCTCCCGCGACATGGCAGCGGGTTTGTCTCTCTTCAATGCCGTCGCCGCAATCAGCCCGGGACTCACCGGCGCCGGTACCGACAGGGCCTGAAGGACCTTCCTGGCGTGCTCCGGCATGACCTTGCCCAGGTGGCAGAGGCCCCGGCAGAAGTCGATCCGCTCGGGCTGGCGAAGGGGCAGGCCGGCGGCCAGCAGCTCTGCGTATATGCCCTCGGCCACGTCCCAGGCGTTGGCCTTGGCGTATTCCAGGCCCGCCGACATGATCTTCTGCACCGCCGCGCGGAGCAGCGGGCTGTCGGGGTTGGCCTTGATGAAGGCCTTGAAGGCGTCGATGGCCGCGGTGAACTCGGGGCTGATCTTCGCCGGCGGCGCCTCGTCCGGGGCTCGCTTGGCCGCGGCCTTGGCCAGGGCGTCGGCCGCCTTGGCATACAGGGCCTCGGCTGCGGCGAACCGCCATCCCTGGGCCATGCTGGCCTTCTCCGGCCGCGACTGCGAGAGGACCCTCACGTTCGCCGCAAACGCCGCCAGGTCGCGGTACACCCCGGCTGCCACGTCGTAGGCCTTGTGCCGGCAGAAGAGCTGGCCGATGCCGGAGAGCCTCTTCGCCGCCTGACGGGCCAGCGGGTCCGCGGGCCTCTCGGAGATGAACTTCCTGTAGGCGGCAATGGCGGCCTTGAATGCCGGGCTCAGGGCGATCTTCTCTTGGGCTGCATATCGTTTGAGGAATGCCGCCAGTTCACGCCGCGCCAGTTGCTCGCGCAGCTCGGCCAGGCGGAAGTCCGCGTAGGCGCTGGCGGCATCAACGGCGGCGGGCGCGCGGACCTTTATGGCCGCCTCGGCCGTGTCAAAGTACTCCAGCAGCTTGTAGTGGTTCACGATGCCGTCCCAGACCGACCGCACCTCGGCCAGGAAGGCGTCCTCCTGCTCTACTCCGGCCTGAAGCGCACAGCACCGTTGCAGCGCCCGCAGCAACAGGGGGTCGAGCTTCCGCGGCACGGCCATCCCGGCCCGCAGCAGTCGGCGGTGGCGCCCATGGACCTGTTGGACCCACAACCGCACGACGCTCAGTTCGCATGCCCTGCGCTCGGCGACCGGCAACACCTGCGCGAGTTGCTCCTGCGCCGCCTCGGCCAGGGCGTAGTGCCCGGCCTCGACCCAGACGGCCAGGTGCGACTTCAGCTTTTCCAGCACGGCCGGGCCCTGGTCGGCACGCCGGGCCACCAGCTTGGCCATGACGGCCAGTAGTCGCTTCTGGTAGTCGTTGAGCTTGGCGTTCTGCCCGTCCCGGCCCGCCTTGACGTTCTCAGAAAAGACGTCCCGTGCACACAGGTCCAGCAGCTCCACCTGCCTGTTCATGACGGCCGGCCAGGAGGGATGGTCGGCGGCCAGGACCTGCACCAGCCGGGTGTGAAAGGCCAGCGCCATTCGCCGGCCCACGGGCCGCTTGAGCCCCTCGCAGTGGGCTGACGCGATGGCCACGACCTGAATGGCCCGGGCGACCGTGGCGGTATCGGCCTTGGCCTTGACGACAGGCAGGGCGATTTGCACGGCCCACTCAAGCGGGGCCTTCGGGGCCGTTACCTTCGCCGGCCAGGGCAGCAGGTCCGCAAGTTGACGCACCCGCTCGGCCAGGGCGGCCTGTTGGGCCCACGCCGGCTGGCCCGGGAAGGCCTTGGTGATGGCCTCGCAGCTCGAGACGGCGGCGGCGAGAACCTTGGGCATGCCGGCGGGCAGCCGGCCGACCTGCGCCTGCCGGTGCAGCGCCGCCAGGGCCAGCTCGCAACGAAAGCGCGCCAGCGCCCGCAGCGCCTCCAGTCTGCTGGTGGCCGGCAGCGTGGCCTTGGCCAGGGCCTCGGCGCCCGCCACGGCTGGGCCGTACACCTTGCGCCGGGCGTAGCGCCTCTCCAGGTGGCTGATGATGCGGCGCGTCAGATCTCGGGCGGCGTCGGCCTGGGCCGTGCGCGCGTACCATTCAGCCGCCGCCGCCAGGGCCTTGGTTTCCAGCTCGTCCGGGGTCGACTGGCCGGGGGATGGCATGCCGCGGGCTGCGACCTTCAGGCAAACGGTGAGGAGCTGTCGGCGTCCCTGCTGGGCCTTGGCGTGCCGGGCGTTGGCCTTGAGCCATTTTTCCAGGGCCTGGATCGCCTCCAGCTCCTGGCCGTGGCGGAGGCTGAACATAGCCAGCTCGTAGCCGGCCATGGCCGCCGCCGGCGTGCCGGCGTGGTCGGCCAGGACCTTTCGCAGCAGGGCCAATCCCTCCGGGACCCTCGGGCCGTCCAGGCGCGTCAGCGCCTGTCCCATCAGCAGCTTCGTGGTCGCCGGGTCGGCCTGGGCCTTGTACCGCAGCAGCAGCTCTTCAACGGTGGCCAGGGCCTCGGTGTACTTGCCCATCTCTACCATGGCGGCGGCCCGGAGGGTCATCACCTCGGCGCCCTGGGCGTCGGTCAGTGCCTTCTCATCGAGCAGCTTGCGGCACTCTCGCAGCGCGGTCGCGGCCAGTGCCGGTTCCCGCACCAGCAGCCTGATGAGGCGAATCCTCTGGGCGGCATCGGCCTCCTGGCGGCGCAGCGCCTTGAGCATTCGCGCGGCATGGGGCTCGTTCGGGGCCAGCCGGAGCGTCCTCTTCCAGGCGGCGATGGCTTCTGTCAGTTGGCCGAGCTGGTAGTGCGCCTTGCCCAGCCACAGGAACACCTCCGGGTTGCGGTTGTCTGTCTGTGCGGCCTGGGCGAACAGGTCGCGGGCCCTTTCCATCTGGCCGAGCTGGTAGGCCTTCTTGCCGGCGTCGAAGGCCGCCTTGGCCTCAACCTGGGCAGGGGCCGCTGATGCACACACCAGAACCCCGAGCGTGACGATGAGAGCAGTTGCGGGCCGATGCATACCTGGTCCTCTTTCTTGACCGGTTTGCACGGAACGATTCGCGCTGTTGGAGACGGTCATGACCAACCCCTGTCGTTCTCTTGGACAGGCTCGTGGAGGAAAGGTTCCCACCTGCGGCGAGTCAAGCATACGGCAGGCATGCCCGCGACGGCGAGCATGCCCACGGACGGCCTCTCGTGCCCGGCCATGGGGCCGGCCTTGGTCGCGCTGCGTCGGCCTGTCCCGGGGCGGGGTGCGCTTGGTGCCAGGAAGGTTGTGCCTGCCGTTCTACTTCTCGCGCAGGGCCCTGACGACCGCGGCGTCGCGGGCCGAGAGGTCCGGGTACTGCCCGTCCGAGCCCACGTCGGGGCGGCGCTTCCAGCAGCGGGCACAGCGGCGGTACTTGCCGCGGGCGTCGTCCACGCGGACGTCGATGGGTCCGTCGCCTTCGAGCTGTTCGACCTCCTCGATACGGGCGAAGCCCACGCCCAGCAGGTCCTCCAGTTCGGTCAGGTACATCTCCAGGAAGGCCCTGACCCCGGCCTGGCCGCTGCGGATGGTGAAGACGACCTCCGCATCCAGCGGGTTCTTGACGCCGGCGTTGCGGAGGGCCTCCAGGTGGGCCATCCCTTCCTGTCGCAAGTCCAGCAGCCGCTGCCAGACCATCACGGGCGAGGGGGTGATTTCGTCGATCTCGAACCTCATGTTCTCGCACCAGCCGGCGCGGACGTTCTCTGCGACCTCGAGCGCCTCTTCGTCCACCTCGGGCATCAGCGCCAGGTGAGGGGTATCGGGTTCGTCTGCCCTGCGATTGGGAACGTGCTGCCAGGCCTCTTCGGTGGTGTGGGGGATGATGGGCGAGAGCAGCTTCAGCAGGGCGATGAGCATCTCGTACAGGACGGTCTGTGTGGCCCGGCGGCGGGGGGAGTCGGGCAGCTCGCAGTACAGCCGATCCTTCACCGCCGCCATGTAGATGCTGGATGCCTGCACCGTGCAGAACTCGTAGATCAATCGGGCGGCGCGGTGGAACTCGTAAGTCTCGTAGGCCGCACGCACGTCGCGGATGAGTCGGTGCAGCTCCAGCCGCATCCATCGGTCCAGCGAGTGGTCGGCGGGCTCTACGGCGTCGGTGGCGGGGTCGAAATCGCAACAGGCGCCCATGCAGAACCGCAGGGTGTTGCGGATCT
>MVCS01000103.1 GCA_002049885.1 Planctomycetales bacterium 4484_123
GCCACCACCTCGGACACCTCGCGCTGCCGGGTGCCCCCGCCGATGAGCAGGAAGTGCACGTCCGGCAAGTCCAGCAGTGCCTCGGCGGCGGCGACGATGGACTCCATGTCGTGAGTGGCGCCGAAGGCACCGCTGTAACTGACGACAAACTTGTCCACCAGCCCGTGACGGCGGGCGAAGGGATTGTCGGCCTTGGCCAGCGGGCGGATGAAGTCCGTATCGGCCCAGTTGTCAATGACGTAGAGGGGCACGTCGCCCCAGTCGGCCAGGTGGCGACGGAGCGTCTCGGCCATGTGCCGGCCCAGGGTGATCACCCCAGCCGACCGCGCCAACGCCCGGGCGCTGAGCCGCCGCCACAGCCTCGCGCAGCAGCCGCCAACGCCCGGGCGCTGAGCCGCCGCCACAGCCTCGCGCAGCAGCCGGCGGAACTGAGCCTGCCCATCCGCTCCAGGATGTCCGGGTAGATGTCGTAAACCAGCAACACGTACCGCAGGCCCAGCAGTCGGCGTAGCAACGGCATGGCCAGCATCGGCCACGGCGGGTTGGTGACGACCACCATCGGGCAGCGCTGGCGCGTGGCCCGCCACAGCGCCTGGGCCGTGAACAGCCCCCACGACCACAGCCGGCGCCAGGCGGGCGCCTTGGTCAGCCTCCGGGCATATGCCACCTCGAAGGGCAACTCCTGCTCCGGCTCCGCGTCCAGCCAGCCCGTCACCAGCGTGCAACGAACCCCGGCGGCGGAGAGGTCCTCCAGCAGCTCCCGCATCAGGGGCCCGGCGACCTGGTTGATTACCAGCAGCCTGCGCAGGCCTCCGGGACGACCTCGGGAGCTGTTCGGAGCGGCATTCATGGGATGCAGACGGTCGCGTTCGCCCGTGCCCGTCAAGAGACCAAGGCCGGCGGCGAAATTGTCAGGCGCATCGGCAGATTGACGGCGAGGCCTTCAGGGCGTTTCGGCCCGGCGCGGGCGGTTCTCCAGCCACCATTGCACCGTTCGCCGCAGGCCCTCGTTGAAGTCCATTTGGGCGCGGAAGCCGAAGAGCTCCTCCGCCCGTGAGACGTCCAGGCAGCGCCGGGGCTGGCCGTCGGGCTTGGAGGTGTCCCAGACTATCCGGCCCTGGTAGCCGACGATGTCTTTGATCTTGTAGGCCAGGTCGCGGATGGTGATCTCAAAGCCCGCCCCGAGGTTGACCGGCTCGGGGCCGTCGTAGTGCTGAGTGGCCAGCACGATGCCTCGAGCGCAGTCCTCGACGTAGAAGAACTCCCGGCTGGCCTTTCCGGTGCCCCAAACCTCCACCTGGGGCTCATCGGCCTCCTTGGCGGCGACGAACTTGCGAATCAACGCGGGGATGACATGGCTGGTGCGGAGGTCGAAGTTGTCGCCCGGGCCATAGAGGTTCACCGGCAGCAGAAAGATGCCGTTGAGGCCGTACTGCTGGCGGTAGGCCTGGAGCATCACCAGCAGGGCCTTCTTGGCGATGCCGTAGGGGGCGTTGGTCTCCTCCGGGTAGCCATTCCAGAGGTCGTCTTCCCGGAACGGCACGGGGGTGAACTTGGGATATGCGCAGATGGTGCCGATCTGGACGAACTTCCTGAGACCCACGATGCGGGCCTGCTCGATCAGGTGCAGTCCCATGGCCATGTTGGCGTAGAAGAATCGCCCCGGGTTCTCCCGGTTGGCCCCGATGCCACCCACCTCCGCAGCCAGGTGGATGACCACGGTGGGGGCCATCTGCTTGTACATGCGCTTGACGTCCTCGAGGTGGGTGAGGTCGAACTCCTCGATGAGCGGGACCAGAATGCATTCCTCCGGCACGCCCGCCTTGCGCAGCTCGGCCTGCACGTGCCGGCCCAGAAAGCCCGCCCCGCCGGTGACGACGATCCGCTCTTTGGCCAAGTCCATCATGTCGCTCGTCCTCCCGCGGCCTCGGGCCGATCCTTCGCCGACCGCCCGGCCTTGCCCCGGCGGTGCTCCACCAGCACGCGCTCTTCCCTGGCCAATTCCCAGTCGTGCTCGACCATTATCTGCACCAACTGCTTGAAGCTGACCCTGGGCCGCCAGCCCAGCTTCTCCCGGGCCTTGGAAGCATCGCCCAACAGCAGGTCCACTTCGGTCGGGCGGAAGTAGCGGGGGTCGATCTCCACGTGCTGCTGCCAGTCCAGCCCCAGCAGGCCGAAGGCCTCGTCCAGGAACTCGCGAATGGAGTGGGTCTGGCCGGTGGCGATGACATAGTCGTCCGGCTCGTCCTGCTGGAGCATCAGCCACATGGCCTCCACGTAGTCGCCAGCAAAGCCCCAGTCCCGCTTGGCGTCCAGGTTGCCCAGGTAGAGCACATCCTGTAGGCCTTCCTTGATGCGGGTGGCGGCCCTGGTGATCTTGCGGGTGACGAAGGTCTCCCCGCGGCGCGGGCTCTCGTGGTTGAAAAGTATGCCGTTGCAGGCGAACAGGCCATAGGCCTCGCGGTAGTTGACCGTCTGCCAGTAGCTGAAGACCTTGGCGCAGGCATAGGGGCTGCGCGGGTAGAAGGGAGTCTTCTCGCTCTGGGGGGTCTCGGCCACCTTGCCGAACATCTCGCTGCTGGAGGCCTGATAGAACCGCACCGGCAGGCCCAAGTCGCGGATCGCCTCCAGCAGCCGGAGCGTACCCACCGCGTCCACCTGGGCCGTGTACACCGGCTGGTCGAAGCTCACGCGAACGTGGGACTGGGCGGCGAGGTTGTAAACCTCGTCAGGCCGGCAGGCCGAGAGCACCTGGCGCAGGCCCGCGCCGTCGGTCAGGTCGCCGTAATGCAGGAACAGCCTGTTACCCGCTTCGTGCGGATCGCGGTAGATGTGGTCGATCCGCTCCGTCCCGAACGTGCTCGAGCGGCGGACGAGGCCGTGGACCTCGTAGCCCTTTTCCAGCAGGAGCTCGGCCAGGTAACTGCCGTCCTGTCCGGTAATGCCCGTAATCAACGCTTTCTTGGCCATGAAGCTCCGTCCCGTCGCAGCTCTGCGCCCTCCGATAGAATATCGTACGCCAGCGCCGACCGCTGAAATTGCGCGCGCGGACCAAGACGTCTTCGCGGCCGGAACAAGCCCGCCATCCGCGTGCAACCCACTAATCCTAGCCCGCAGACCCCCATCGACAAGCCGATTCTGCCGGCCTCCCCCACCGCATTTGTCTCTTGCTCCTATGATCCATACGCCCCCGGCCGAGGAGCGGATCAGTTCGGGAACCTGACGACTGGACCGGCTGGACGTGCGACCGGCGGCGGGCGCGGGCCCGCCGGCCGGAAATCGCCCCAAGCGCGGTACAATATTGAGGGATTGGCCCAGAACCGGGCAGTCCAGGAGGGCCAAACAGGGTCGGTGGATCGCCTCGAGCGGGGCGGCGCCGGCGAGGCCTTAGGTCGGGCTGTTGTGCGGATGAAGATGAGCCATCTCGTTGTCGTCCTGGTCGCCGGCGGGGCACTTCCGGCCAACTCGACGGCGGGGCAAGTCACCGGCTATGAACCGCTGGCGAACTGGGACGAACTGCCCCGGGCCAAGACGGACACGGTCGTCGGCATGGCCAGCAGCTTCGACCGGACCGGCGGCAACTCCGACTCCAATAACTACGAATTTCCGGAGGGCCGGCAGTCCGGCGATGTCGATACCGTCGTGACGACCCTCAGCGGCCCGGGCGTCATCACCCGCTTTTGGATGCCCCATGCCTGTGCCGACGAAGCGTTTCCCGTGAAGATCACCATCGACGGCGCCCTGCGGATCGACACCGACAGCGACACGCTGCTGGGCGGAGGCTTCGGCTACATGAGCGGCCCGCTGGTGCAGACGCTCATCGGCGGACAGGTCAGCTATGAGCCCATCGCCTTCCAGCAGTCCATCAAGATAGAATCGGCCAACTACGCCAGCGGGGCCTGGGCCCGCCGGCACCATTATTATCAGTACAGCTACCGTCTCTTCGGCGAAGGCCAGGCGGTCGTGCCGTATTCCGGCACGCTGAACCCGGCCCAGCTCTCGGCCCGGGCCGCGGCCGCGAACATCCTCAGCAATTGCGGGGCCAATCCCGCCGGGGCCGACCCCGCAGCGATCCAGGTCAGCCGAGGGGCCAGTGCCGTTCCACCAGGCGGGACGATGACGCTGGCCGACGTCGCCGGGGCGGGGCGAGTCCGCAGCCTGAACCTCAAGATGGGCGGCGCCGGCGACGCCGAACTGGACGGGCTGCGCCTGCGGATCCGCTACGACGGCAGCGGCGAGCCCGCCATCGACGTGCCGGTCTCGCACTTCTTCGGCGCAGGCCACCAGCGGGCGGCCTACAGGTCACTGCCGATGGGCACCGACGGCCCCGGGGGCTTCTACTGCTACTGGCCGATGCCCTTCCGCCGCGGCCTGACGGTGGAACTCCACAACACCACCGGCGCAGCAATCTCCATCGAATCAGCCACGGTGGAGTACACCACCGGCGGCGTCGATGACGAGGACGGCTACCTGCACGCCACGTTCAACGAGCAGACCCTCGGGGCCGGCGACGGCCACCATCGGCTGCTGTCGGTCTCCGGCAGGGGCCACTACGTGGGCAACCTGCTGTACGTGTTCCGCAATGGTACCAGCCGGTCCTTCCTCGAAGGCGACGACATCATCACCGTGGACGGCTCGCAGGTGCTTTACGGCACGGGGCTGGAGGACGCCTACAACGGCGGGTATTACTACAACCACGTCCTTGTGCAGGACGACGACGGCGACGTGCCGGTCCCCGAGAGCGGCACGGGGCCGCTGCATGGCCTGCTGCACATGGACGACGCCGAGCTCGGCGACGACTTCGTCCGCACCGACCAGTACCGCTGGCTCATCGCCGACGCCGTCCCCTTCACCCAGGGCATCGAGGTGCTCCAGGAGCACTACTTCAACGGCACGGAGGCCCTGTTCGGCTCGACGGCGTTTTATTACCTCATCCCCGCCCCGCCGGCGACCGGAGACGCCAACTTCGACGGCACCGTGGGCATCGCCGACCTGGGCGCCCTGGCCGACCACTACGGCATGACCGAGGCGGTGTGGATGGACGGCGACTTCAATCAGGACGGCCGTGTCGGCATCGCCGACCTGGGCGCCCTGGCCGACCATTACGGCCAAGGTGCGACGGGCCAGGCAGGCCGGCAGGCCGACGTCCCCGAGCCGGCGGGCTTGCTGGTGCTGACCCTGGCGGCCGCGGGCATGGTCCTCCGGCGAGCGGGCCGGTCGCGCCGACGGCGGGCCTGAGGTCCGGGCTCAGTGCCTCTTGCTCCGCACAAAGTCGGGATTGAACTCGATCCGCCCGTCGGTGAGCTTCAGCCACGGCCAGAGGTCGTCGGGAATGGCCGGCTTGAGGATCACCGCGCCGAAGGTGTTGCATTGCCGCTTGAAGAGCCGGGTGATCAACCACACCGTCGGGGCGATGAGCGTGATGGCAAGACGCTGGCGGGCGCTGCGGGCCAGGCTGGGCCGCTTGGCTGGAGGGTTGAACTGGTAGTAGAAGCGGAAGCGATGCCGGCCGGTGGGATTGTATGAGTTGATGGTCTTGACCAGTTGCCGCTCGGTCAAGCGGTAGGCGAAGTTGGGGACCCCGGTGGCGTCCACGCCGCCGTATTTGCCTTCGTTGCCCATCACCGCGCTGACCTCATAGGCGGCCGTGATCCCGAGTCGCATCGACAGCCGCACCAGCAGGCCGTCGCGCGCCTCGAACATGACGATGCCCTTCCTGGAGACGCGGTACATCTCCAGCAGGCCGCGGTGCGGGGAGGCACAGTGGTGCAGACCGTCGGAGACGAAGGCGAAGTCGAAGGCGGCATCCTGATAGGAGAGGTTCTGTTAGGAGAGGTTCTGTGCGTCCTGGTAGGCCCAGGGGCAGGGGTCGAACTCGTCGCCCGCCAGGCGGTCGTCCAGGTTCGAGATGGTCACGTTGCGGTAGCCCATGGACAGGAACAGCTCGCGCTCGCGAGGCCCGGCGCAGACGTCCAGAATGGTGCTGTCACGGTCGATCAACCCGTCCCGCTCGAGCTCCCGGAAGACGGACTTGATGAGTTCGGGGCTTCGCATGGCAGGTGTCGATCCCGCGGCGGCGCCCGGCGGCCGGCCCGTCAGGAGGAGGTCTTTTTCCCCTTTGCCTTCTTTTGCTTCCCGGCCCCCGGCTTGCCGGGGCGGTTCAGGGCCCGGTCGATCTGGCGTATGGCCTGGCGGAGGCGTTTTTCGTTCTCCACCAGCGCCACACGGACGTA
>MVCS01000104.1 GCA_002049885.1 Planctomycetales bacterium 4484_123
CCAGATGGTCGTATGACCATACAGCCAATCCGTTCAGAAAGGCGGACATGTTACTCACTGCCAACCCCAGGCAGGTTGCAACGGCGGTGGCGAAGGCGGGGTCGTTTTCCTCTGCGGCGATGTGCTGGTGGGCCTCGCGGACCAGGGCGCAGAAGGTGGCCAAGGCCAGGGCCTGCCGGGGAAGGTAAAGGTCAGCCCAGGTCTGGATACCATACCGTTGAAGGGAAAAGGCGCGGCTAGCGCCGGGGCCGCGGCATTCTGGGGTAGGTTCGTCTGGAACCAGGGAGAGGTTATCCTTGTGCTGGGCCTGGAGGCGTTGCAGTTCCTTGGCGGCCCGGTCGAAGGTGCGGCGGTCGGCATCGTTTGCGACATCTCGTGTCCCGCCCCTTCGGCGGCGCAGTTGTTCGCGGACGGACTTGTACGGCGTGGTGTAGCCGCAGACCGGGCAGGTGGCGCTGAAGCGGTGGACGATTGGGCCCTGGAGGTCACGCTCGGATTTGGGCTGGAAGACCTCCACGGTGATTGCCTTTGTCCGGGTATGGCCGCGGTATCGCAAGGCGGCCATGTTCTTCTTCTTGCGCGACAGCCACAGCATCCCCAGCAGGGGCACCTCGGCCCCGCAGCCGGGACCTTCGCAGGTAATCGTCCGGGCCCAGATGTAGGCCAGCGGGATGTTGCCCTTCTTGTCGGCGGGGTAGAACTTGCCCAGCCGCTTTCGGGCCTCGGCCAGGACCCACTTGCCCCATTTTTCGACGCCCTCGGCCAGGCGTTGGCGGTACTTGGGGAGGTATTCCAGGGCCACCTTGTTGAGCAGCACGGCCACGGGGTTCAGGTCGCCGGCGAAGGCCTGGGCGCCCACGCGGAGTGCCTCGAAGGGTATGGACCCTGCCCCGGCGAACGGGTCCAGCACCAGCGGCGGGCCGTCGGGATGGGCGGCCGATACCAGCCGGCGGGCGGCGTCCAGATAGACGGCGTTGACGCCGTTGTCCCAGTCGGCGAAGTCGGCGATGAAGTCCAGCAGCGCCCGGCGCAGGGCAAGCGGGTCGGACAGGTCCTTGCCGGTGAAGGGCTTGAGTATTTGCCGGGCCTGGCGGCGGAAGGCCTCCGGGCAGGCTGCATCGGCCGGGTCCGGCAGCATGGTGGCCATCAGCACCGCCCGGCACGAGGCCAGGGGCCGGGTGGCCCACCAGACGTGCATGGTGTGCAGGTGGCCCTTGCGGATGTTCTGGTCCCGCCTGGCGTGGGCGGAGATTTCCCTGATGGGCAGGTCAACTTCAATCAGTCGCTTTGGCGAAGCGCTCACCGCAGAGGGCGCAGAGGTTCGCAGAGGCTTGCTCATAATTTGCTCTCCATCCTTTCGACGCCGTCCGTGAGGTGCAGGACGCAGGAGTTGGCCGGACAAGCCCGACAGGCGGCTTTAGAAGCGCTCACCGCGGAGGGCGCAGAGGTTCGCTGAGGCTTGCTCATGATTTGCTCTCCATCCTTTCGACGCCGTCCGTGAGGCGCAGGACGCAGGAGTTGGGCCGGGCAGGCCCGACAGGCGGCCTTAGAGACCCCCTCACCGCGGAGGGCGCAGAGGTTTGCAGAGATTCACTCATAGTCCGTTTACCATCCTTTTGATGCCATCCTTCAGATGAAGGACGTTGAAGTTGATAAGCAACCCTACCTTCTTGCCGCTGAGCTTCAGATACGTAAGGAGTTGGGCTTCGTGGATTGGAGCCAGCGTATCCACGGCCTTGAGTTCCACGACTACGACATCGTCCACGAGCAGGTCGATTCGGTAGCCGACATCGATTCGCAGACCGTCGTACACCACCGGGACAGAGGCCTGAACGGCGACTTGGTGTCCACGCCTGCGAAGTTCGTAAGCAAGACAGCCGGCATAGGCGGACTCGAGCAAGCCGGGGCCCAGGGCGGTGTGGACCTTCATGGCCGCGTCCACGACCGCTCCGCTGACCTGGTTGACGTGGGCGCTGCCGCTCATGAGTTGGGTTCCTCGGCGTCCTCTGCGGTGAGTATATCCTGTGGCCCGCAGGCGTAGTGTTCGACCTTGACGATGGGTTTCCAGCCCAGCCGGGCGGGGTTGCGGATCGCGTGGACCTCGGGTTTCGAGGCGCAATTGTAAACCACGTAAAGCCAGTAGTCGTTGCCGAGCCGCTGGGCGGTCTTGTACTCGTTGGTGGTCAGGGCGATCTGGCCCACGCCGGCCCGGCCCTTGACCTCGATGAAGCGGACGTCGATGGCGGTGGCCGGGTCTTCCGGGTGTCGCCGGCGGGAGATGAGGTCGAAGCCGCGGTTCTGGGCCTCGACGCTTTCGACCTCCCGGCCCTGGGCCTGTTCGTGGGCGATGGCCGCCTGGACGGCGATGTGTTCGGTCTGCTCGTCGCTGACCATGGGCTGGAGGGCGGGGCTGGTGCGTTCGGGGTGGGGCAGGACCCAGGCCCGGCCGATGTGCTCGATGCCGCCGATGGCGCACTGCCATTCCCGGTCCAGCTCGGCCAGTCGGCGCTCGCGGCGGGCGTTGAGTTCCTCCAGCCGGTCCTCGCACTGCTTGAGACTAGCCGCCAGCCAGGGAGGCGGGTCGCCGGGGCCGGTGTGCTGCTGCATGAGTTTGGCGAAACTGAGCTGCTGGCGGTGAATCAGTTGGTTGAGGCTGGTCTCGATGTGCCGGCGGATGGTGTCGGTCTCGCGGCGGCGCTGGGTGGCTATCTCCTCCAGGAATGCGTTGAGGGACTTCTCTATCAGGGCCTGCTGGCGCTGTTCGGGCGTGGGCAGGCCGTCGGGCGACGGGACCTCCGTACCTTCCGGTGCGGAGGCCAGGTCCAGGAAGATGGTCGGCTCCCTGATGGCGAGCCGGCCGTCGGGGAACGACTGTACCACGAACAGCCGGCGGTGCAGCTCGTTGCCCAGGCCGTCCTTGACGGAGGCGGAGTACACGTCCAGGTGGTATGCCTCGGCGGCGTGCAGGTCGTAGAAGACCGCCCCACGCATGAGGTCCTCGCGGACCTGTTCCCACAAGGCCTGCCGGACGGTCTCGAACAAGGGGTGGCCGGGCGTGACCCATTCGGAGGTGGGGTCCCTCGCCAGCAGGGCCTTGTCGAAGACGATCTGCCTGTATTCCTTGCCGAGCTTGCCGAAGCGCGGCTCCAGCCTCTCTCCAGTGGGCCAGAGCCGGCGCGGCACCCGGCCGATGCGATAGACATGGCTGTCAGAGTGCGTCTCCTTGGGGCGCAGGCCGACGATGGGTGCCGCTCGAATGAAGAAGTCCTCCACCACTTCTGGCACCAGCCGGCGCTCCTTGGCCTCGGCCGATTTGCCCACGATGGCGGAGAGGTTCAGCTCCTTCTTGGCGAGGCCTTCGAGCGTGGAGTCGGTGATGCGGCGGAAGCGCTCGGTGTCCACCTCCTGAACGATGCGGCTGGTGATGGACTGCTCGGTCTGGTTGCGGAGGTACATATCGCGGATCATCTTCTCGAGCAGGTTGGCGGGAAAGACGTCGCCCAGGACGTTGAAGACCCTGCCGGTGCGCTGCGGGTCGAGGTCGTCCTCGATTTGGCGAATGCGCTCCAGGAGCTTCTGCATCACCCGGCCCTCGCGGGTGTTGGTGGCGACGAAGTTGAGTATCAGGCAGTCCTTCTCCTGGCCATAGCGGTGTATTCGCCCCATGCGCTGCTCCAGGCGCATGGGATTCCAGGGAATGTCATAGTTGATCATCAGCCAGCAGAACTGGAGGTTGATGCCCTCGCCGGCGGCCTCGGTGGCGACCATGACCTGGGCGCCGCCACGGTCGCGGAAGACCCGCTCGGCGTGCAGGCGGGTGCCAGGGGTGTCGCGGTCGCCTATCTTCATGCCGCCGTGGATCTGGGTCACGCTCAGGCCCCAGTCCGTGAGCCTGCCGACTAGATAATCGAGCGTGTCCTTGTGCTCGGTGAAGACCAGCAGCTTCATGGAGGGATCGCCGAAGACGCCTTGCTCCGTGAGCACCTGGCGAAGCTTGTTCAGTTTGCTCTCGACCTCCCGGCCCTCGAGAAAGCGGGCCTGCTTTATCAGGCGCGTGAGCTGGCGGATGTCGTCGCGCAGGGCCTCTGGATCGACGGAGGCGACGACCTCCTCCAGCTCGGCCAGGATTTCCTGCTGCTCCTCGTCGGTAAGGTCCTCGAAGTCCTCCGGCAACCTCCGGGCTATCTGCTCGCGGCGGTAGGCTTGAGGGTCATCCAGTATCCTCTGGCGCTTTTGGCGCATCCGCTCCAGGCTGCGCCGGGCGGCGTAGATGCTGGAAGCCAACCGCCGTTGCAGCATGGCCATGGTGAAACCGACGACCCGGCCAGTGGTGGCGTCGGCGGCCTGGGCCTTGATGGACTGGTCTTCCACGTATCTGGTCAGGGCGTCGTAGAAGTCCCACTCCTCGCTGTCGAGCTGGAACGGGACCGTCCGCACTTCACGCTTGGTGAACAGCCTTCTCACCTGGCCGGTGTCCGGGTCGGGGAAGGTGACGAGAGCTTCCTTGGTGCGGCGGAGGTAGAAGGGGGCGGAATTGCGCCGCATTGCCTCCTCGAGGCTCTTGACGTCGGCGTACACGTCCGCGTCGAGCAGCCGGAGGAACAGGCAGAAGTTGTCCGGGTCGCCCTTGTGGGGCGTGGCGGTCATGAGCAGGTAATGGTCGGTCCTGGCTGATAGGGCCTCTCCCAGTTGATAGGCCAGGGTCTTGTGGTCCTGGCTGTAGGCGCTCATCTTGTGGGCCTCGTCCACAATGATGAGGTCCCATGTGCTGCGCAGCAGACTGTCGCGGGCGTCCGGGATGCGTGAGACCCACGAAATGGAGGTGATGACCTGGTTCTTGTCCTGCCAGGGATTGGTGCCGTAGTTGGCCCGAAGTACGTCCCCGCGGACGATCTCAAAGGTTTCCCGGAACTTCTCCTTCATTTCCCGCTGCCACTGGAAGGTGAGGTTGGCCGGCGTGACGATGAGCGTCCGATTGACCAGCCCGCGTATCTTCAATTCCTTCAGCAATAGACCGGCCATGATCGTCTTGCCGGCCCCCGGGTCGTCAGCTAGCAGAAACCGTATGCGGGGCAGTCTCACGAAGTAGTCATAGACCGCCTCGAGTTGGTGGGGCAACGGGTCCACGCGAGCAATCGACAGCGAGAAGTATGGGTCGTATTCGTAGGCCAGGCCGAGGCGCAGGGCCTCAATCCCAAGACGAAAGTGGGCTGGATCACCGTCGAAAGGCGGCTGCTCGGGGCTTACCTCAAGGCTGGCCAGTTGTCCGGCATCGAGGATGGGCTCGTAAACCTTCCCGGAGTCTAGTCCCTTGCCGATGAGCATTACCGCTTCGCCCAGCGGCTTGCAGAGGATGATCTGTACCGGCTCCGGGAAAAGCGGGCCACGCACCACTGCGTTCGGTTTCAACTGCTCCATGTTCATCGCTTGCATCCTCGACCGCGAGCAGCGGCGGAATCGGACGGGGCCGCCTTGCCAAGCCACTGATCAACCGCATCCTTGTGAAACCGCCAGTGCCTACCGACCTTCCGCGCCGGCAGTTTGCCCTCCTGGGCCAGCTTGTAGAGCGTGGACCGGGAAATCTTCAGGTACTCGGATAGCTCTGTGATGGTCATCACCGCGCCCGGTGGCGATTTGGCCATGGCGGATCCCTTTCTTCAGGGGCTTCTTGGACAGTTCTGCCCCCAACAAGCGACCCGCTAATTTGACAGTTGTTCTTGCCATGTGTCAATTGTTATCCTTGCCGGCTGCGCGCAAACGGTCTCCCCGTTTATTGTGCCTGAGGGGCATGACAGGATTGGTCGCACCTGCGGGAAATTCCGCAGGACTTTGTGAAAACAGGGCTTCTGAAGGAGGCGGAGAGACGCAGGTTGCTGTCGCTACGATTCCATCAACATCTGTCGAATGTTGGCCACAGCCGTGGCCAGGAACTCCCAGTCCGGCATCGTGCCGTCGGTTTGGTACGCCTTGGGGACGTGGCGAATGGCGGCGTGGAGGTCGGGCCATTCCTGCGACTCGTCCTCGGCCTCGAAGAGGTGGCCGATGGCACGGAAGTGAGATCAGGAGCCCGGCACCCAGCCGTCCCGCCGAATGTCCGCCCACATCTCATTGTAACTCCCTTA
>MVCS01000105.1 GCA_002049885.1 Planctomycetales bacterium 4484_123
GGTGGCGAGATGATGGCAAGACCCGTATGTGTGCTGCTGGTTCTGGCAATGGCGGGCGTGGTGGTGCTGGCCGCGGACGCCGGGCAGAAGGTGGTTGTGCTCAAGAACGGAAGGCGCTTCACCGGGCAGGTCACCAAGACCAAGGACGGCTACGAGATCCAGACCCGCATGGGCACGGTTATCATCGCCGCCGACCAGGTCCTGCGACTTGAGGACGCCGTCAGCCCCAAGCAGGAGTTTCAGCGGAGGCTGGCCAAGATCGCCCCCACCGATACCGCCTCGCTGTATCGCCTGGCTTCCTGGGCCCGGGACAACCAGCTCCTGACCGAGTCCCGCGACCTGCTCAAGAAGATCCTCCAGCGCAACCCTGACCACGAGAACGCCGCGTTGTTGCTGCGGCTGGTGGAGATCAGCCTTGCCGGCAGGCGTCCCGTGGGGCCTTCCACCACTCGGCCCGAGTCGGGCCCGAAGACGCCGAAGATCGACCATTCCCGGCTGCTGCCTCAAGATGCCATCTATCGCATCCGGCTGCTGGAGCTGTCCGAGGCGGACCGCGTCCCGGTCGAGTTCCGCAACAAGGTGCTGGATCGCTTCATCGAGTCCATGAAGGGCATCGACATGTTCGCCCGCCGTGACGGCGAGAGGCGGTTCCGTCGCCTCTCGAGGGTCCGCCAGGTGCTGTACATCCTCCAGCAGACCGACCGCTCCGACGCGGCCATCCGCGATGACATCCTCGTCAAGGCCGACCCCAACAAGATGAAGATCTTCCGGTCGCGGGTCTGGCCGATCATCCAGGCCAGTTGTGCCCGGCCAAGCTGTCATGGCGGGGCCAAGGGCGCCGGGAAGTTCAAGCTCTTCGACCTGCCCGTCACCGATGACCGCGTGGCCTACACCAACTTCTACATCCTGCACGCCTGGTCGCAGGGCGGGGCGCGGATGATCGACCGCGACGAGCCCAGCCGTTCCAGGCTGCTCCAGGCCGGTCTGCCGAAATCCATCGCCAAGCCCGGTCTGGGCCATCCCAAGCCGCTCAACCCGCCGGTCTTCTCCAGCCCTCGGGACCGGAACTATCGGTTGATCGAGCAGTGGATCAGATCGCTCACCTCTCCGCTGCTGCCGCCGGGATATCGCGTGAAATACACGATTCCTAACCTGGGCACGAAGCCGACCGCGACGGCACCAGCCGCGGGGCCGTAACGGCCTCCGCCCGGGAGGCAGCCGTGGCCCGGGGGCATATCATCCGTGCAGTATGTCTTCTTGGTCATCCTGTTGGGCGCCCTGGCCGTGGGCCTTGGCGTGCTGGGGTGGTTGGGCTTTGCTCAGCGGCGCCGGCGCCGCGGCCTGATGCGGGCCGCCCACCACATGGGGCTGAAATTCTCACCGGAGGATCCCTTCGAGTTGAGCCAGCGGTACCCGGGATTCGTGCTGGCCTCCGCCGGCCACAGTCAGCGTGCCGAGAACGTCCTCTACGGACAGCACCGGGGCTGGCTTGTGCGCCTGTGCGACTACAGTTTCGAGACGGGCCACGGCACGCAGCGGACTGCACGGCGCTATAGCCTGATGGTGGTGGACACGGATATGGAGCTGCCGGCCACGCTGATGTGGCATATCCAGGACGCTGCCCAGATTCCCCTCGAAGCGGCCGGGCCGGCAGCGCGCGTGGGGCCCTGGCTGGTGACCGGAGAGGTGGCCTTCGCGGCTGTTCTGGCGGAGGCCTTCGCGGAGCTGGGTGAGCAGCTGCCGGTGAGCATCCAGACCTCCCGGCGGTTCATCATGCTTTGCTCCGCTCGGCGATTGAGACCCGCCGAGCTGGAGGGGTGGCTTGCCTCGGCAGTGGCCGGTCTGTGCCGCCTGCGGCCGGCGGCGGCACCGGCCTTGTCGGACGGGACGAGAGCCTAGCAGGCAACGGCGGGGCGCGTGGGCTCGGCTGGCGGTTGCGGCGGCCACGGCGGGCAGCGCGGTTGCAGCCGGTCGGCGTTTCTGGTAAAAGAGCCGAGACGCCCTTGTTAGGAGGCCCTGGACGTGCGACATGGAAAGTGCCTGCTGGCGGTGTGGCTGGCCTCGACGATGCTGGCCGGGTGCGGCGATTCCAAAATGGTCAAGGCCAGGAAGGAGCTGGGCAGGCGGGTGGACGAGGCCCGGCGACTGCACAGTCACGCCGTGGCCCTGCTGGCCAATCCTGCCTACGTGGACACCGTGACCGGCCAGGGGTTTCCCTCGGCCGAGAAGGTCCTTCTCAAGCCCGACAGCCCTTTGGCCGGCAGGATCGGCGGCAGCGTGGTGGGCAAGGTGACTCGGGTGGGCGCGACCTATCGGGTGGAGACCCGCACCGGCAAGGTCTACACCATCCCCGCGGCGCAGGTCCGGAGCATCGAGGCATATCCTGTGCCGGACGCGGAAATCAAGGTCCCCACCCAGCCCATTGAGCCGCAGCGGTCAATCAAGCTGCTGGAGCGGGCACGCAAGCTGCTCGAGGAGGCGCTGGCGGACTGGCCCGAGGCGCCGGTCGGCAGCAGGGCCGACGTGGCGCAATTGCTGGGCGACGTGGAGTACGCTCGCGGGCGCTTCATTGCGGATGCGGCCCAGCGACTGCGCAGGCAGGCCGAGGACATGCACGTCAGGGCCCGCACGCTGCTTCGGACGGCACGCAACCGGGCCGTCGTCGTCAGCTTCAACAGGAAACTTGCGGCCATGCCGCGCGAAAAGTTGCTGGCCCTGCGCGAGCAGACCCAAAAGACCCTGGCGGCGAAGAACGCAGAGGTCAAGGCCCTGGATGCGAAGATCGTCCGCCTGCAGAACGAGATCCAGGCCCTGGCCGCCAAGAACAAGGCCCTCACTCGCCGAATCCGTCAGCTTCGCGCTCGCAGCGAGCTGGCCACGGGGCGAAAGCGCCTGGAGTTGGCCAAGCAGGCCCATGTCCTGGAGAGGCAGGAGAACGCCAATACCGGGCAGATTGAGGCCAAGAGGGACAGCATCGCGAATCTCACCGTGGACAGGGCCTTTGCCCGCCGGGCCGCCCAGGCCGCCCAGGCCAGGTTGCAGGTCCTGGAGCAGTCTCTTTCGGACATGGCCAAGGTCAAGCAGGACAGCGACCGGGCCGGCCGGGAGGCCGGGGCCGGAGTGGAGCGGACCATGCGCAAGGTGGGCGCCCTGGCGGCGAAGGTGGTCGAGCACTGCCGCAGCGTCCTGGAGCGGGAGGGGGCCGCCCTGGAGGCCATGGCCGCAGCCGCCAAGCACTACGGCGCCGCCTGCGAGTACCTGCGGGCCGAGAGCCAGGCCGCCGTCGAGGCCATCAAACTGCCAAGGCCGCGGGGCTGGCCATTCCGGCGGTGGTGGCCCAGCTCAGGGCCTTCAAGGCCAAGGACTCCGAGACGCGGGAGCTGGCGGAGAAGGATTACAAAGCGGCCGAGGACGGCCTGCTGGTTGTGCTCCGGTCTCACCTGGACGACAGGACGGTCGGGCGGAGTCCCGGCGAGGGAATTGGCCGGAACATCCGTTGGATTTACCAGGGTCAGTTGGCCGACACCTATCTGGGGCACTACCGCCTTACGGGCGACAAGGCGGTGCTGGCGCAGGCCCAGGAGTTCGTGGACAAGGCGCTGGAAGGCAGGGAGCTGTCGCCATACCTCACGCCGGTCAGGCGGCTGAAGGCCCTGATAACGGACTCCATCAAGGCAAAGGGGGCGGGCTCGTAGTGCCGCTGCCCTGTCCGCCGCGGGCCTGACGGCGGGCCGTATCGTCCCTCCGGCCGGGCGAGCGCCGGCGGTGTGAGCAGGGCAGTCGTGGTGCGCGGCAGCGGTTCTCTGGCCGTGAAACCGGCCGGTATAGTCTTGCGTTTTCTGCCACTAGGGGGCATAATAGACAATTGAGATCGGCTGGTTTCGACGTGAGCGCCGGCCGGCGAAAAGCGCACTGCACGGGGCGGGAGCCCGTGGCCTCGGCCGCGGGAGGGCAGCCATGCCCAGCTACGTGAGCAAGCCGATGGAAGAGCTGGCGAAGCAGCTAACCGCCGGCCTTGTGCGCTTGCGGAGGGGGTACATCGACTCGGCCGAGGCCCTGCTGCGGATCATCAAGCCGGGGCTGGAGTATCCCTACGAGTTCGTGGTGTACCGTCTTACCGGCTACAGGCCGGCCCGGGGCGGCCCTGCGGAGGCCATTCCCGCCCACGCCCTGCGACACGACCTGCTGGTGCTCATTCTGGATTTGTGCAACAGCATCCATCTGCCAGTCGGCGTTTACGATGAGCCGGTGTACGACACGGCCCAGTTGGCCCGGCGGTTCAAGGTTTCCACCAAGACCATCCAGCGCTGGCGCCGGCGGGGACTGGTGGCCCGGCGGCTGGTGTTCCCCGATGGCCGGAGGCGGATAGCCTTCCTGGCCAGCTCGGTGCGCGAGTTCGTGGAGCGTCGCCGCCGGCGGACGCTGCGCTCGGTCCGTTTCAGCCAACTGAGCCCGCAGGAGCGCTGCGAGATCATCCGGCAGGCCAGACGCCTGGTGGCCGAGACGGGCTGGCGGCTGAACCAGGTGGCCAGGCATCTTTCCGAACAGACCGGCAGGGCGGCGGAGACCATTCGCTACACCATCCGCCGACACGATCGCGAGAACCCTGGCGAGGCGGTCTTTCCCGGCCACGAGGCGCCGCTGGGCGGGGCGGCCAAGGAGGTCATCTATCGCTGTTTCCTTCAGGGCGTGCCGGTGGCTTCGCTGGCCCGGACGTACCACCGCAGCCGGGGGAGCATCTATCGCATAGTCAACGAGATGCGGGCTCAGCAACTGCTCAAGCGGAAGATAGAGTACGTTTACAACCCCCAGTTCGACCTGCCCAACGCCGAGAAGTGGATACTGGAGGATCCCCCCGAGCCTGAGGGACAAGCCGCCAAGCCAAGGTGCGTCCGCGCGCCCAAGGACCTGCCGCCTTACCTGCGCCGGCTGTACGAGGTGCCCCTGCTCAGCCCGGTGCAGGAGCGCAGCCTATTCCTGAAATACAACTTCCTGAAGTACAAGGCCGATCAGCTTCGCCAGCAGTTGGACCTCAGCAGTCTGCGCTCCTCGCAGCTCCGCAGGATCGAGCAGCTCCTGATGCAGGCCGACGCGGTCAAGAACCAGATCATCCGCGCCAACCTCCGCCTGGTGGTCTCCATCGCCAAGAAGCACCTCAGCGGGCCGCAGAGCCTCTTCGAGCTCATCAGCGACGGCAACCTCTCACTGATGCGCGCCATTGAGAAGTTCGACTGCTCTCGCGGGTACAAGTTCTCGACGTACGCCTCCTGGGCCATCATGAAGAACTTCGCCCGCTCCGTGCCGCGCGAGCGTTACCTGTTGGATCGGTTCGTCACCGGCATGGACG
This sequence comes from Planctomycetales bacterium 4484_123, assembly GCA_002049885.1. Taxonomy (GTDB): domain Bacteria; phylum Planctomycetota; class Phycisphaerae; order SM23-33; family SM23-33; genus MVCS01. The sequence continues at coordinate 5,348 of MVCS01000105.1, forward strand.
ACGTGGCCGAGCTGGCCGCCAGCGCCCGCAGCTACGACCCCCGGGCCACCACGCAGGCGGAGCTGAGGGAGTCGCTGGAGGTGGTGCTGGCTCAACTGTCCGCGCGGGAGCGGGCCATCATCGTCCGGCACTTCGGGCTGGGCGAGGGCCGGCTGCCCGAGACGCTCGAACAGCTCAGCCAGAGCCTGGGGATCTCCAAGGAGCGGGTCCGGCAGATCGAGCACAAGGCCATGGCGAAGCTTCGGGACCTGCTCCGGCCAGTGCAGGCCGACTTGCTGCGCTAGGACACGTCGCTGCCTCTTTCCTCGCCGGCCGCCGGCCCTATCTGCGGGTGGAGAAGAGGATCACCGAGATCGCCAGCAGCCCCAGTGACAGCACCGTCAGGCCCGTGCGCGTGGTCTCATCGTCCAGCCACCTGCCCGCACGAACCAGGACGTTCTCGGCCGGAGCCGGCGGCGAGAGGGCGTCGCGCATGATCCTTTCGGGCACGCTGCGATCGCCGGCCTGGGGCACTTCGATCCGCCTGGCGTGCAGCGGGGTGTAGTTGTAGTGGCGCATGACCTGGCGCGCCCGGAGGACCGGATCCGTCCGCAGCCCCTCCAGCAGCCGGTCGTTGTACCGCGCCAGGCGCTTCTCGCAGTCGAGCTGATGGGCCAGGGCCGCCGACTGGGCCCGCAGCTCGGCCAGGGCGGCGTACTCCGGCAGCAGCACCGCGCAGGCCATGGCGGCCACGGCGGCGGTCGAAAAGAGCACGAACAGGATCACTCGCACCCCCGGGCTGGCAGGGCCCTCCCTGCCGTCGCCCGCCGTCACTTGGGCCCCCGCGTTTTTGCTCATCGGCCTTCCCTGGCAGTACCAGACCCGTCCTGAACGGGACCTTTATAACAACCCAGCGTCGCCCTGCCCAGCATGTCCCGCTGAATTCCCTATCGGCCAGGACCGCCGCAGAGGGCGAATCTGTTTTGCCCTCAGCTTCCCGGGCGGGCAGGGAGCTTGACCTTTTCCCTGAGGTACGCAGGCAGGTCCTGCGCTGTGGCTTCCTTCCACAGGCCGCGGCGTAGCTTGATGGCCTGCCGCTGGGCTCGCTGAAAGCGCCGTGCCAGCGGATGGGCGAAACGCGGGTCGGCATAACCGTAGCCTTCGGCGACGATGAGTTCGCTGAGGTTTCGGCCGTCCGGCAGAATGACATAGGCTGTCAGCCGGCCGTACCTGTCGCGTGTCCTGGGCTCGGGCAGTTCGATGGTGACGACCTTGCCCAGCACCTGCCGGCGGACGTAGGCGGTGGCCTCCGGCCCGAAGTGCTGCACCGGCGTGTCGGGCTTGACGGTCTCGGGCGTGTCCACGCCCAGCAGCCGGATGCGCGTGGTTGGCCGCAGCCGGTCGGGGCAGGCTATGTCCAGAGTGTCTCCGTCCACGACGCGAACCACCTGGAAGGCCTTGCCGTCGTAGCGATACCGGTCTGACCTCAGCGGCCGCCCGAAAAATCCTGCCCGGTCGGCCAGGGCCAGGACCAACAGCAGCAGGGCGATCCCACCCGCCCAGGCCAGCCTGCGGGCCAGCATCCGCAGGCGCCGCTGGCTCGCGGAGAGCTTCGTTAGCTGCCGCCGTCCGCCCATATGTCTTTAACTACTCATCGTCTGCGGGCCGGGCAAGGGGCTTGTGGCCCGCGTGTGGCTGGGGCGTGGTGCCGGCTCGCTGATGGAATTGCGGCTTGCTTCTAGACGGTCAGGCTGGCTGAGGCGAAACGGCCGGGGCCGAGCGGGGTTCATATAAGGTGGATTCGCACAGGTTCTTGGGGCGGAGTTCGCTCCAGGGTTGCGCCGGTGCGAGAGGCCTTGCGGGGGCGCTGGAGGTTGGTGGATGGCCGGATGCCGTGGTGTGGTATTGGTGTTGGCGCTGGCGTGGACGGGCCTGGTGGTCGCTGGGCCCGCCGGCCGGCAGGATGGAAGCGGGCCAGCCGCTGAAGGCGGCACGGTAGTCCTCACGACTGGCAGCTACTGGCGAGCCTTCGCCGCGTGCAGGCCGGCCGTCGTGCCGGTAGGGCTGGTCGGTGAAGAAGACCGGCAATCAGCGAGTGCCAGACAGCTCGGCCCTGTGTTTTGTTCGGCCGGCCCGCCGACGAATTGGATGGCCGTGGATTTCGACGATTCGTCCTGGCCCCGGCACGCCGGGCCGTTCACGGGCGGCAAGCGCGTCTGGGCCCACGCCTACGCTTGCGAGGGGCGGTCGCTGATATGCTTGCGAGGGAAGTTTCGAGTCACGGACCCGCGGGCGGTGGGCAAGCTGACGCTGGAGTTGTCCTTCAGTGGCGGGGTCATCGTCTATCTCAACGGCAAGGAAGTCCTGCGGGCCCACCTGCCGGCGGGGAAAGTCACGCCCGAGACGCCCGCCGAACCTTACCCGAAGGATGCGTACGTCGGCCCGGACGGCAAGCTCCTGCCTCGGGCGAACAGGGTTCCCAAGGATGCCGCCGAGTTGAAGCGGCGAATCGCACTGCGCCGCAGCCGACGCGCCGGTCCGGTGGAGCTGCCCAGGGCCTTGCTGCGCAAGGGCGTGAACGTCCTGGCCATCGGGCTTCACCGTGCTGCTCCCAGGCCGGAGGCGATTCGCGCGGCCAAGAAGAAGCTCTACTGGGAGCACGTCGCCTTGTGGTCGGTTCGGCTGTGGGCCACGGGCGGCGGCGTGGTGCCGAACGTGGCCCGGCCGCCGGGCTGGCAGTTGTGGAATGCCGACCCGCACCAGGTAATCTCGCTGGCCTCCTATGGCGATCCCAACGAGCCGCTCAGGCCCATCAAGTTGGTGGGGCCGAGGAACGGCTACTGCTCCGGCCAGGTCATCCTCAGCCGGGATTCGGCCCTCGAGGACATCCGGGCGACGGCCACGGCGTTGCGGCGAGTTGACGGCGGCGGGGAAATCGCGGCCAAGGATGTCCTCATCCGCTACGCCATACAGGGCACGTTGGATTTGGCCATGCGGCGTGACGGGCTGGGGCTGGCCTATGCCTCCTGGACGCGAGTGCCGGTATTTGCCGCACTGGTCGAGCGCCCCCCTCGGCGGGTGGAGCCAAAGGCGCTGAAGACCGACCCGCGCAAGCGGAGGGCCCTGGGGCTGCCGTTGCGAATGAAGCCCGCGGCGGTCCAGCCCATCTGGGTCACCGTGCACGTCCCGGCCGACGTGCCGCCGGGCCTGTACCGCGGCACTGTGAGTGTATCGGCCAGGGGCGTGCCCGCCGCCGCGGTGCCGGTGGAGCTGAAGGTGCTGGACTGGACCCTGCCGGAGATGTCCGACTATCTCACCACGGTCTGCCTGTATCAGTCGCCCGAGACGCTCGCCGCCCACTACGGCGTGCCCGCGTGGTCGGATGAGCACTTTGCCCTGCTGGAGAAGTCCTGGCAGTTGCAGGGCTGGCTGGGCAACAACCTGCTGGTCATCCCACTGGTCAATCAGACCATGTTCGGCAACGACGAGTGCTATGTGCCGTGGGTCAAGAACGGCGACGGGACCTTCAGGTACGATTTCACCGCCTATGAAAGGCTGGTGAAATTGGCGAGGAAGTACTGTGACATTCGTTTCATTTCCTATCAGGTGTACCGCCCGAAGGGCTGGACGCCGCCCGGGGCCGATGCCCCCAACAGCGTCGATGCCCCCAACAGCGTCGCCGTGATCGACCCGACCACGGGCGAGAAGAGCACCATGCGGCTGCCTGCCTTCGGCACGCCCGAGGCCCTGAAGCTCTGGCGACCGCTGATGCGGGCCCTGAAGGCCGAGCACCGCAAGCTGGGTCTGGCCGAGGGCGTCACCATCGTCCTGGGCATCGCCCAGGACGGGGGAGTGGACAAGCGGGTGGTCCAGCATTTCAAGGAACTGTGGCCGAAGGTCCGCTGGCATTACGCCGCCCACAACAGGCCGCGGCGTTGGCGCCAGAAAAGGCTGTACGACCTGGCGGAATACCTGTACGTGCCCGACCTGCCGCTCTCGCCCGACAAGCGGCGCTACGGCTGGCAGGAGCCGTGCGCCATCATGATGTCCCAGCGCGTGCA
>MVCS01000106.1 GCA_002049885.1 Planctomycetales bacterium 4484_123
TGTACTGCCTCTGGCAGCGCGACCACACCGACGAATGGGGCGAGGACACCGCCCGCAAGTACACCTACGACAGCAACTATCTGGGCGTCGGCAGCAAGGGCAGCGTGCTGTTGCCGAACCTGCGTTACACCTGGGAACTGGCCTTCGAGAGCGGCCGGGGCCCCAGCGGCGACGGCACCGCGCGGAACGACATCCACGCCTGGGCCGTGGACGTGCAACTGGAGTACTTCTTCGACGCGCCCATGCGGCCCAGGGTGGAGTTCGAATACCTCTGGGGCAGCGGCGACAAGGACCGCTCCACCTCCAGCACCTCCACCATCGGCGGCAACCAGCGCGGGCGGGACAACGCCTTCAACGCCTTCGGATTCCGCGACACGGGCCTGGCCTTCGCCCCCGATATCGCCAACCTGCACATCTTCCAACTGGGCGCCGCCGCCCGGCCACTGGAACACATCGAGCTGTTCCGGAAGATGGAACTGGGAACCAAGGTGTACTTCTACGTCAAGGACTACGGCGGCGGGGCCATCTCCGACACCGGCGGCACCGTCGCCAGCAGCTGGGTCGGCTGGGAGTGGGACGTTTTCTGCAACTGGCGGATCACCTCCGACCTTTCCTTCACGGCCCGCGGCGGCTTCTTCCAGGCGGGCGATGCCTTTGACAACCGAGAGTGCCGGCACTTCCTCTACGCCGGGTTGACTTACAGCTTCTGAGTTCGAGACGGCAGCGGGCGGTGCGGGGCACCACCGAGGCAGCCCCGACCGGCCGAGGGCAGCATCAAGGAACGCGTGATGAAAGCGACGGTCGTTGTGATGGCAGCGGCGATGGCGGCCTGGACACTGACCGGCTGCGGCACGCCGGGCGTGGTCGCCGGCGGCAATGTGACCCTCTCCGGCGCCGACTCGGCGCAATACCTCGACAAGATCTCCTCCCAGCCCACCGTCACCGAGGCCCAGGCCCTGGAGGGCATCATGCTGCTGCTGGGCCAGCAGCGAAAACTCACCTTCGCCGAGTGCGTCAAACTCCTCAAGGACCGTCACATCGTCTCCCAGCGCTGGGACTTTCGCGCCGAGCGGCCCGCGACCCGGGGGAAGGTGGCGTACATGATTTACCAGGCCTGCGGCATGAAGGGGGGCCTGACGCTGACCCTCACCGGCCCCTCCCAGCGGTACTGCCTGCGCGAGCTACAGTACCGCGGCATGATGGCGCCCGGACTGCCTTACAACCCCGTCACCGGCATGGAGTACGTGGCCATCCTGGCCCGGGCCGACGAGCTGCGGCGGACGGGCCGGGTCTCCCCCGTGATGCTCCAGGAAGGGCTCTCACAATAGCCTGCTGCCACCGGCCGGGGGCCCGCCGCGCTGTAATTCCGCAGCCAAATTGCCCTGTCAGGGCGGCGGCGCGAGGGTATAATTGGTGCAAACGGATGAGCACGGAGGCCCGCCGTTCGGAAGACGACTCCCAGCCGCAGGGACGCTTCGAGGAAGGCCCCGGGTGTCGCGCGCAGGAGAGATTCTTGCCATGATACGCCGCATGCCAAGAACGCTGATCGCCGCCGCCCTTTGCGCTCTGGCCTACAGCGACCTCTACGCCCAGGCCACCAGGCCGACCGCCAAGCCAACCCACCGGGTCGCCACCAGGCCGGCCGCCAAGCCGCTAGTGGTCATCGTCAAGGAGGTCAAGGGAGCCGCCCAGCGGCTGCTGCCCGGCGCCAAGTCCAAATGGGTGGCCTTGAAGGTCGGAGACAAGCTCGACGAGTTGACCGTCATCCGCACGGGCCTGGGGGCACGGGTGGTGCTGCGCTTCGCCGACAACTCCGAGGTGGTCATCAACCGCGCCACCAAGATGGGCATCGCCGAATTCCGCAAGGATGGCAACGTCACCAAGACCCGACTGGGGCTCAAGTACGGCTCCATCCGGGCGAAGGTGGAAAGGGCCCGCGGACCCAGCGATTTCCGCGTGACCACACCGGTGGCCACCCTGGCCGTGGCCGGCACCAGCGGGGAGGTCGCCTACATGGGCGACTTCGGGTTCAACCTGAAGGGCGAGACCGGCACCTGGCAGGCCCGGGTGGGCCGGAAGCTCCGCCAAGTGCAAGAGCTCGAAGGTCTCGACAGCACCCTGGCCCTGTACGTGGACATGGTCAAGAGCAAGATGCTGCCTAAGCTGGGCGACATGTTCGGCGGCCTGACTGGCCGGGAAAGACTCAGCATGCGCGACAACAGCGGTGGCCGCGGCGCCATCGGGTTCCTCCCCGCCGGCAACCGGGCGCGAGCCATAATCAGGAAGAAGAAACTCGACGAGAACAAGGGCGGGAGCATCACCCCCGGGCCCGTGGGCCGGTCCAGGCGCCGCCGCCGGGGCCATCAGGAACCACCCGCCCCGACCAGCGGCAGCGGCTACGACTACTCCACCGGCGCAGAGTAGGCCTCAGGTTGCGGTGCCGACGCCGCCCTGGACGGCACCGCCGGCCGGGGCTACCATGGAGCCCCGATGCCGACCCCCTCGAGTATAACCGGGCGGACCGTACGCAGTATCATCCTGGGCCTGGCGGCTACGGTCGTGATCGCCGCGACCAGCCAGACGGGCCCGTTCAGATTCGGCGAACTTCGTTCGCTGGACCTGCGCTTCCGCAAGCTGCCCACGCTCGAGCCCAACCCGGACATCGTCCATGTTGACCTGGACGACAAGGCCATCGACCAGATCGGCCGGTGGCCCTGGCCGCGGAAGCGCCTCGCCCAGCTCATCAACGTCCTGCACGAGTGCGGCGCCCGGAAGATCATGCTGGACATCCTCCTGCCCTGGCCCCAGCAGCCGCGGTTCGTCAAGGAGGGCGAAACCGACCTCTACCGTGACGACCCCAACGACGTCCTCCACGCCGACCTGCCACCCGTGCCCGTGCTGGACGACGTGGAGCTCGCCCAAGCCCTGGCCGGCAAGCCGAACCTTTTCCTGGCCATACACGTGGACCTGGCTGGCCCGGAGGTGCAGGACGAACAGGAAAGGCTCACGGAGTCACTGGCGGCGCTGGTGACCACCCGGCCCAGCACGACGCGTCGGCAGGCCGCCCGTGAGGTGGGAAGGCCCCTGGACGTGGTCAAGGGACTGATGGCCACGGCCAAACAGCGCGCCTTCGAGCGGCGGGTCCGGGAGATCCTCCGTCGAACCCCCCTGGCCTCGCGGGCGGAGGTAACCCGGGCGATCTTCGGCAGCGCGGAGGTCGGCCCGGAGGACGAGGACATCCTTGGCCGGGTGTATCTCCGCCAGCGCGCCATGGCGGTCATGGAGCGGTTCGCCCTGCCCGCGGAGGAGCTGCCCGGCATCAGGCCGCCAACGGGCCGGGTCGTCCCCCCCCTGGCGCCCTTCGCCGAGGTGATCGCCCACACCGGGTTCGTCACCGTGGCCCCGGACGAAGACGGCGTCGTGCGCCGCATCCCGCTGCTGACGCGAACCGACCGGGGCGTCTTCCCGCAGTTGGCGCTGGTGCTGGCGGCCGAGACCCTCGCCGACGCCCACGGGGGGTCCTACGAGCTGACCACCGCGCCGGGGCGGGTCATCCTGAAGTTCCCCGACGGCTTCGTTCGCAGCATCCCCGTGGACGCCTCCGGAACGATGCTGATCAACTGGGGCCGGCTGGCGCCCCGCTACCGGCTGCGCCAGCACATCTCCGCCGTCGCCGCCGCCGACGTATGGAACGCCCGCGAGGCCCTCAGGCACAACACCGACCTGCGCCGCCTGGTGTGCATCCAGATCGCCATCCTGCTCGACAACCGCCCGCTCAAGAGGCTCTTCGCGGAGGCGGACGTGCTCTGGGAAAAGCTGTACGATGCCCGGCGGGCGCGGCACAGGGCGGTGCTCTTCGAACCGGCGCTGCTGTCAGAACCGGCGGCAACGGCGTCCCAGCCGGCCTCGGCGGCGTCACGGCTGGCCGAGCTGATCCGCCAGGAACGCGAGCTGGAGGAGCAGGAACGAAAGCTGGAACAGGAGATCGACAAGGCCTGCCAGGAGATGATCCAGGAGGTGGACTCCTTCTACCTGGCCACCGCCCCGTCCGCCAAGGACAACCCGCAGGTCAAGAAGCTGCGCTCACTGCGGACGATGCTCCGGCGGATCGAGAACGAAAACAAGGCGCTGGAGCAGGCGGAGGCCGAGGCCCGCGCCCGGCTGCGGGCTCGCGTGGCGGGCAAGATCGTGCTGGTGGGCTCGACCACCACGGGGGCATCCGATTTCGTGCCCACCCCCCTGCACGAACGGACCGCGGGGGTGGTCGTCCACGCCAACATTCTCAACACCATCCTCTCCGGGCGGTTCGTCGCCCGTTCGGGGCTGTGGCTGTCGCTGCTGACGATACTCGCCGTCGGCCTGCTGGTCGCGGCGGTCACCTCCACCTTCGACGCGGTGCAGTCGTCCCTCCTGCTGGCCGTGGCCGTGCTGGGCTACTGGCTGGTCGGCATTTCCATCTGGAGCGCGCGGACCTTCTGGCTGGTCCTGGCCGCCCCCACCGTGGCCATGTTCGCCAGCTTCGCCGTGATAACCACCTATCGCCAGCTGACCGAGCAGCGCCAGAAGCGGCAGATCACCAGCACCTTCAAGCAGTACCTCTCGCCGGCCATGGTGGACCGGCTGGTGGCCGACCCCTCCCAGGCCGCCCTGGGCGGCCAGCAGCGCGAGCTGAGCTGCCTGTTTTCGGACTTGGCCGGCTTCACCTCGCTGTCCGAACGGCTCGGACCGGAGGCCACCGTCAGCCTGCTGAATCGCTACCTCGACCGCGTGGGCGAGGTCATCCAGGTCCGCCACGGCGGCACGCTGAGCAAGTACGAGGGCGACGGGGTCTTCGCCTTCTTCGGGGCGCCCATCGCCCAGGCCGATCACCCCGCTCGCGCCCTGCGTGCCGCCCTCGACTGCCAGGCCTTCCTGCCGGAGTTCAACCGCCAACTGCACGCCGAGGGCCTGCTGCCCGAGGGCGCCCAACTGGCCGTCCGCATCGGCGTGACCACCGGGCTGGTGCTGGTGGGCAACATGGGCTCCACCCAGCGCATCGCCTACACCGCCATCGGAGACTCGGTCAACCTGGCCGCCAGGCTGGAGACGGCCAACAAGTTCTTCGGCACCCGCATCCTGGTCAACGAGGCCGCCTGGGAAGGCGGCGGGAAGGGCCTCATAGGCCGGCCCCTGGGACGCATCCTCGTGGTGGGCAAGTCAGAGGCGGTGGGCGTCTGGGAGCCGCTGGCCGTGGAGGAAGATGCCGACGGCGAGCTGCGCCGACTGGCGGAGGACTTCGCTCGCGGCGTGGAACTCTACGCCCAAGGCCGATTCGACGCCGCCCGGGAGTGTTTCCTGGCCATTCTCGCCCGCGGCGACGACCCTCCGTCCCGGCTGTACCTTCAACTCTGCGAACAGGCCCTGGCCAGCCTGCCCGAGGCCCTCGAGTTCGACGGGGTCATCAGGCTTACCGAGAAGTGACCGCTCCGCCGGCGGCCGTCCCGGCTCTACAAGGTGCCCTTGGTGCTGGGCACCTCTCCGCCACGCTGGGGGTCGAAGGACTTGGCCGTGCGCAGGGCCTGGGCCAGCGCCTTGAAGACGGCCTCTGCGATGTGGTGGTCGTTGCTGCCGTGAGGCACGCCGATGTGCAGGTTCATCCCCGCCTCGACGGCGAACCGACGCAGGAACTCCTCCACCAACTGTACGTCGAAGGAGCCGATCTTTTCGCCCACGAAGTTCACGTCGAAGACCACCGCCGCCCGGCCAGAGAGGTCCAACGCCACGTTGGCCAGCGCGTCCTCCATGGGCACCGAGGCCCAGCCATAACGGCG
>MVCS01000107.1 GCA_002049885.1 Planctomycetales bacterium 4484_123
GGGCGACCATGCGGCTGGGGGGCTGGCCGTGCGTGCTGGCCGAGGGCTCCTTCGCCCGGTCGGCCTACGGCACGGAACGCATCCGCGAACGCCACCGCCACCGCTACGAGTTCAACAATGACTACCGCGATGTGCTCACCCGCCACGGTATGCGCATCGCCGGCACGACCCCGGACGGCCAGCTCGTGGAGGTCATCGAGCTGCCCGATCACCCGTGGTTCGTGGCCGTGCAGTTCCATCCGGAGTTTCGTTCCAGGCCAACCCAGCCGCACCCGCTGTTCGCGGCCTTCATCGGCAAGGCGCTGGAACACCAGGACCGGGCCGCCTCGACGGCCGGCGGCGCCAAGGGGGCGGGGAGCGGACAAGAAAGTACGTTGGACACGACAGTGACGGACAAGTGACAGGCAAAGGCAAAGGTACGTGCCCAAACGCACCGACATCGAGAAGATCCTGATCATCGGCGCCGGGCCCATCGTGATCGGCCAGGCGTGCGAGTTCGACTACTCCGGGGTGCAGGCGTGCAAGGCCCTGCGTGAAGAGGGCTATACCGTCGTCCTGCTGAACTCCAACCCCGCCACCATCATGACCGACCCGGAGATGGCGGACCGCACCTATATCGAGCCCATCACGGTGGAGATGCTGGAAGTCATCATCGAGCGCGAGCGCCCGGACGCCCTGCTGCCCACCCTGGGCGGGCAGACGGCCTTGAACGTGGCCGTGGCCGCCCACGACGCCGGCCTGCTGGACCGTCATGGCGTGGAGATGATCGGCGCCGACGCCGAGGTCATTCACCGGGCCGAGGACCGCGACGCCTTCAAGGAGACGGTCTCGGCCGCCGGGGTGGCGGTGCTGCGGAGCGAGCTGGCCGGCGACATGGAGACGGCCCGGGCCGTCTGCCGGCGACTGGGACTTCCCATCGTCATCCGCCCGTCGTTCACGCTGGGCGGCACCGGCGGGTCGGTGGCATACAACGTGGAGGAGTTCGAGGAGCTGGTGGCCGCCGGGCTGGAGATCTCGCCCGCCCACACGGTGCTGCTGGAGGAGTCGGTCATCGGCTGGAAGGAGTTCGAGCTGGAGGTCATGCGCGACCGGCGCGACAACGCCGTGATCATCTGCTCCATCGAGAACTTCGATCCCATGGGCGTGCACACCGGCGATTCGATCACGGTGGCCCCGGCCCAGACGCTCACCGACCGCGAGTACCAGGCCATGCGCGATGATGCCTTGACCATCATCCGGGCCATCGGCGTGGAGACCGGCGGGTGCAACATCCAATTCGCGATCCACCCGGTCACCGGGCGGCGGGTGGCCATCGAGATGAACCCGCGTGTCAGCCGATCGTCGGCCCTGGCCTCCAAGGCCACCGGCTTTCCCATCGCCAAGATCGCCGCCAAGGTCGCCGTGGGCATGACGCTCGATGAGATCGCCAACGACATCACCCGCGAGACGCCGGCCTGTTTCGAGCCCACCATCGACTACTGCGTGGTGAAGGTCCCGCGGTTCACCTTCGAGAAGTTCCCCGCCGCCGAAGACGTGCTGACGGTGAGCATGAAGAGCGTCGGAGAGGTGATGGCCATCGGCCGGACCTTCAAGCAGGCCCTCCAGAAGGCCCTGCGCGGGCTGGAGATCAAGCGCGCCGGGCTGGGCGCCGACGGCCGGGACGCCGACTGCAACGCCATCGACGAGACGGCCCTGCGGCAAAAGCTCTCCACGCCCAACGCCGAGCGGGTCTTTTACATCCGCCTGGCGCTCCAGCGCGGCATGAGCGTGCGGGAGATTCACGAACTGACCGCCATCGACCCGTGGTTCCTGGACAACATGGCCCAGATCGTCGCCGCGGAGGCCGCCCTGGCCGACAAGGACGACCTTACCGACCAGGAGCTGCTTGAGGCCAAGAGGTTGGGCTTCAGCGACGACCAGTTGGCCTACCTGCTGGGCAAGGATGTGGAGGTGATCCGCCGCCGGCGCAGGCAGGCGGGCATCGCCGCCGTGTTCAAGCTGGTCGATACCTGCGGCGGGGAGTTCGAGGCCTACACGCCGTACTACTACTCGACCTACGAGCGCGAGGACGAGACCCGCCGCAGCGAGGAGGGCGGGGTGATGATCCTCGGCGGCGGGCCCAATCGCATCGGCCAGGGGCTGGAGTTCGACTACTGCTGCGTGCACGCGGCCGAGGCCCTGCGCGAGCTGGGCATCACCTCCATCATGGTCAACTGCAACCCCGAGACGGTCTCGACCGACTACGACACGTCCGACCGGCTGTACTTCGAGCCGTTGACGCTGGAGGACGTGCTGGAGATCGTCCGGCGCGAGCGCCCGCGGGGACTGATCGTGCAGTTCGGCGGGCAGACGCCGCTGAACCTCGCCAAGGGGCTGGCCTCGGCCGGGGCGCCCATCCTGGGCACCCCGCCGGCCGCCATCGCCCGTGCCGAGGACCGCGAGCAGTTCAGTGCCATGGTCAGCAAGCTCTCGCTGCGTCAGCCCGAGAACAGCATGGCCGCGTCGGTGGCCGAGGCCCTGGAGCGTGCCGGGCGAATCGGCTATCCGGTGATGGTGCGGCCCTCGTATGTCCTCGGTGGGCGGGCGATGGACATCATCTATACCGAGCAGGAACTGCGGCACTTCGTGGACTACGCCCTGGACGCCTCTGACGGCGCGCCGGTGCTGATTGACAAGTTCCTGGAAGAAGCCATCGAGCTGGACGTGGACGCCGTGGCCGACGGCAGGGACATCTACATCGCCGGCATCCTGGAGCACATCGAGTACGCCGGCGTGCACTCGGGGGATGCGGCGATGGCGCTGCCGCCGCAACGGCTGCCAGCGGACGTCATCGAGGAGATTTGCCGGGCCACCCGTGCCTTGGCCATGGAGCTGGACGTTCGCGGTCTGATGAACATCCAGTTCGCCGTGGTGGGCGGGCGCGAGCTGTACGTGCTGGAGGTCAACCCCCGCGCCAGCCGGACTGTTCCGTTTGTCAGCAAGGTCACCGGCGTGCCCATCGCCAAGGTGGCCACACGCGTGATGCTGGGCGAGACGCTGGCGTCGATGGGCCTGGACGAGCCCGCTGCACCGCTGGAGCACGTGGGTGTCAAGGAGTCGGTCTTTCCGTTCAACCGCTTCCCGGGCGTGGACGCGGTCCTGGGTCCGGAGATGAGGTCCACCGGCGAGGTGATGGGGCTCGACCGCGATTTCGGCCTGGCCTTCGCCAAGAGCCAGATCGCCGCCGGCATGCGCCTGCCCACCGGCGGGACGGCCTTCGTGTCGGTCAAGGATGCGGACAAGCCGGCGGTGCTGCCGGCCATCCGCCGGTTGAAGGCGATGGGCTTCGAGCTGCTGGCCACGAGCGGGACCAGCGAGTTCCTCAATCGTCATCGCGTGGCCAACCGCCGCATCAACAAGGTCCGCGAGGGCCGGCCGCACGTGGTGGACGCCATCAAGAATGGTGATATCGACCTGATCATCAACACCCCTTCGGGCCGGCGCCCGCGGGCGGACGAGGCCGCCATCCGCATCAATGCCGTGGCTCACGGCATCCCGCTGGTGACCACGGCGACCGCCGCCGAGGCGGTGGTGGAGGGCATCGCCGCCCTCAGGGCCGGTGTGCCGACGGCCCGACCCATCCAGGAGTACATCGCCGGGCGGTGGCAGGGCTCCCGGCCCGCCGGGGCGGGCCGGCCGCCCGAGTGAAGTCTCCTTGGCGATACTCAAGAATCGCCTCCCACCTGTCGAGAAGGCCACTGCAGGGCCGGTATGAACCGGCCGGGATGGGCTGCGGCCATGATCATCAATCCACAGGTGCCGCTGCACAGGCTGATCCTGTCGCTGTCGAAGGCACTGGACTGTGCAGATGCGGAAGTGGTGGACCATCAACTGCGGACCGCCTATGTCGCCACTGCCCTGGCCCGGCAGATGGACTTCACGAAGGAAGAGCTGCTGCACGTCTTCCACGCCGCGGCCTTGCACGACATCGGCATGATGCAGGCGGAGGAGCGGCTCCAGGCTATGCGACATCGCGACCGACAGGCGGAGTACGCTACCGGCCAGAGGCACCTTGCCAGGATCCGCGACAACCCGCCGGTCCCGGTGGTCCAGCCCGTGGGGTAGGTGCTCCTCCCAGCCTGGTCACGCCCGGCGGCGCCGTGGCGAGAGTTTCCCTTCCGGGCCGGTGGGTGATATCATGGCGGCCGGCGATTTGAAGGAAGGGCAAACTATGGCCATATCTGAACAGGAGCGGGCAGAGTTGCTGCGCCTGGCGCGCGAGTCGGTCAAGGCGGCGGTGACGGGCTCAGCCCCGCCGGTGGCGACCAACAGGGAAGGCGTGCTCGGCGAGCGGCGGGGCTGCTTCGTGACGCTCACCAACCGTGGCCGGCTGCGAGGCTGCATCGGGACCTTCCATCCCGACCGGCCATTGGCGGAGCTGGTCGTCCGCATGGCGGCTGAAGCGGCCCGCGACCCGCGATTCATCTACGTCTATCCCATCACGCCGGAGGAGCTGAAAGAGCTGACGGTGCAGGTCTCGGTGCTCAGTGAGCTGGAGCCCATAGACGACCCGTTGAAGATCCAACTGGGCGTGCACGGGATCTACGTGGTCCAGGGCCAGGCCAGCGGATGCTTCCTGCCCGAGGTGGCCACGGAGACCGGCTGGAGCAAGGAAGAGTTCCTCTCCCAGTGCTGCGCTGGCAAGGCGGGCCTGAACCCGGAGGCCTGGCGGGACGGGTCGGCCAAGGTGTACGTCTTCACTACCGAGAAGTTCTCCGACCGCCCGGAGTAACGCGGGGCTGGGGGGCTATCTCTTGCCCGCCTGACGCTGGCGGCGAAAGAAGTCGCTCAGCAGTCGGCCGCACGGCTCGGCCAGGACGCCGCCCATCACCTCCACTCGATGATTGAGCCGGTCATCCGAGCACAGCCGATAAAGTGTATCCACGGCGCCCGCCTTGGGGTCGGCCGGGCCGTATATGAGCCGCTCTATCCGGGCCAGGACGATGGCCCCGGCGCACATGGGGCAGGGCTCAAGCGTCACCGCCAGCGTACAACCGGTCAGCCGCCAGTCGCCGATGACCCTGGCCGCGGCCCGGATGGCCAGTATCTCGGCATGGGCGGTGGGGTCGGCGTCGATGATACGGCGGTTGTGCGCAGCGGCAATGACCTTTCCGTCGCGTGCGATCACTGCCCCGATGGGCACGTCGCCGGCGGCCTCGGCCAGGCGGGCCTGGGCCAGGGCCAGGCGCATCAGTGCGGCGGCATCGTCGTTGTCGGACGGCGCGTCGGTCATGGCGGTCGCCGTCCCGGCGGCAGGGCCGGGGACGGTCAGTCCAGCTCGTGTTTGCAGGCGATGGGTACCCTGCGCCCGGAGCCGAAGGCCCGAGCGGTGACCTTCAGCGTCGGCGGGGCCTGCCGGCGCTTGTACTCCGCGGCGGTAATCATGTTCACCACGCGGCGGACCAGGGCCTCGTCCAGGCCGGCCCGCACCATTTCCTCCACGCTCTGCGCTCTCTCCACGTAGCGGTGCAGCACCTCGTCGAGCTGCTCGTAGGGCGGCAGTTCGTCCTGGTCTATCTGGCCGGGCTTCAGCTCGGCCGATGGAGGCTTGGTGAGGATGCTCTGGGGTATCAGCGGCCCGGCGGCGGCGGCGTTGAGGTGCCGGGCCAGCCGGTACACCATGGTCTTGGGCACGTCGCCGATGACGGCCAGCCCGCCGACCATGTCGCCGTAGAGCGTGCAGTAGCCGGTGGCGCCCGTGGCCAGGGGCAGGTGACCCAGGGCGTTGGAGAAGGCCATCACCAGGCTGCCGCGGATGCGTGCCTGGATGTTCTCGTCGGTGATGGGGGGGCGGTCGGCCGGCAGGTGCCCGGCGAAGGCCGCCTCGAAGGCCCGGTGCATCGGTTCTATGGGCACCTCCACCAG
>MVCS01000108.1 GCA_002049885.1 Planctomycetales bacterium 4484_123
GCGGCAAGGGACGATGTTTGAAGACCACAGGCCAGGAAAAGGTGGGTGTTCAGTCCGCCCCCGGCCCGACGTGCGTTTTGCGGCGGCGGCACTCGGGTTCCTCGTGCCTCCAGCGCGCACAGGAAGGCTGTGTCACCCGCCGGCGACGGGAGACACAGCCTTCCGGACACAATGCTCGTAATGGCTGCTTGCGTGGCTGGCTTTTAAAAGGTTACCGCCGGCGGCGAGCCACCAGTCCGACGGCTGCCAGTGCCAGCAGACCCAGGGTGGTCGGCTCGGGGATCAGCAGTGAGACGGGGTTCTCCCCGTACGTCCAATCGCCCGGGGTGCCCGACTTGTAGCCGATGTTGCCTTCCATCTGCACCGCCGCGCCGGTGGGCACCACGACCTGCATGAACTGGAGGTTGTTGACCGGCTCACCGAGGATCACCATCGACATGACCTCGGTTTCGCTGTTGGCGAACCATGTGCCGGTGCCCTCATACTTCACCATCGGCACCACGTCGGGATTGTCCTCGTGCGGGGCCAGGGTCTTGCCGGTCTCTTGGCTTGCCGGGATGAACAGGTCCACGTTGTGGTACATGACGTGGGTGTCGCGCAGACCGGCACCGGGCTCCATCATCTCCAGCAGGTCCACGTTGTCCAGCGTGGGCGTTTCCATCCCGACTCCCAGGGGCACCCACACCTGGTTCATCGGCCCCTCAAGCCGGCCGTCGAACCCCTGGGCGTAGTAGCCGTCCTCGACCTTGAGGTAGATCATGAACCTGGTCAGGCCGGGCGCGGGGCTTCCCAGGTTTTCCATCACGAGGGATCCGATGGGGTCAGCTGCGGCGAACGTAGCCACTGCCAAGACGCAAGCCAAAGCCAAGCTGATTCTCATCTCCTGAGCCTCCTTCTTCTCTAAGCAAGCCTTACCGAACAAGCTGAGCAGCTTCCAGTTGACCTAAGTGAGCGGGTCGAACGAGCCAAACTTCACGCTCTCTTATACCCCCACCTGGCCGTTCTGTCAAGACAGATTTTTCGTGAACCCGCAAAATAAAGGAGATACCTCCTGGCCGGCCTGCCGGTCGTCCCTGCAGTCGCCCCGGGCGTGCCCTGTTGCCGGGATGGCAATCTTCTGTCTCGCATGCGCTTGCGCGGCCACCGGCGCCGGACCGCCCGGCCCCTCCGCCAGCGGCGCCGGCCCCGTTGGGCCCTCCTGGGCGTAACGGCTAGGGGTGAAGCTTGCTGGTCAGGGCGGCGACGTTCCGGCCGAGTTTCCGGCATTCCTCCACGGCCCGCTCGTCGGCCTGGCCGATGGCCACCGGGCCGTAGTGGTCGCCCGAGGCCGTGCCCTGGATGACCATGCCGTGGACGAGCATGGCCTTGAGGATGTCCATGATGGTGGTCTCGTTGCCCCCGCCGATGTTGGCTGACGAGGAAAAGGCCCCTCCCACCTTGCCGGTCAACTGGCCGTGGAAGGCCACCGACTCGTCCAGCAGTTTCTTCACCTCCGCCGCCATGGATCCGTAATAGGTGGGCGAGCCCAGCACGATGGCGTCGTAGCCCAGCAGCTCCTGGGCCGAGAGGGATGTGATGTCCTTGCAGTCCACCTCTAGGCCGCCGGCCGTCCGGGCACCTTCGGCGACGGCCTCGGCCATGCCGCGAGTGTGCCCGCTGCGCGAATAGTAGGCTACCAGCATCCTGGCCATTTCCAGTTCTCCTTCGAGCCGGCCTGGGGGAGGGCACCGAACCGGGATCTTCCGGCCAACGGTCGGGCCGGTTCAGGCGGCACGACCTGAGCGAGCCGGCTCGTCGGCCTTCGCAATACGTCTTGCGCATGTGGCATTCTACCGGCCCGGCGCGCCGGCGGCCAGCGGCGGGTTTCTCTGTGTGGTCGGCCGGCTATAATGGCCGCACCATCGCGGTGGAGAGAAGGCCATGAAGCTTGCCGTCATCGGTTCATATGGGCACGTGGGCGAGGTGTTGGGCGGCCTGGAGGGCCTCGAGGACGTGGAGCTGGCGGCGGCTGCCAGGTGGGGGCCGGAGGACCCCGTGGCCTTCGTTGGTCGCTCAGCTCCGGCGGAGCTGCCCGTCTTCGACGACTATCGCCGCATGCTGGATAAGGTGGCCCCGGACATTGCGGCGGTGTTCATGCCGTTTCACCGGCTGGCGGAGGCGTCCATGGCGGCGGTCGAGCACGGCTGCCACGTGTTTTCCGAAAAGCCGCTGGCGACCACGCTGGAGGACCTGGGGCGGTTGCGGGAGCTGGCGGGTCGGGCCGGCGTGGAGGTGGTCGCCTGTCTGGCCATGCGCGGCTCGCCGGCATGTCTGACCATTCGCCGGGCGGTGCGCGAGGGCCGGATCGGCCGGCCAATCCACGCCGTCGCCCAGAAGTCCTATCCCTTCGCCAGCCGGGACGAGTTCTACAAGCACCGTCGGACCTACGGCGGGACCATTCCCTGGGTGGCCATCCATGCCCTGGACTACATCAAGTTCTGCATGGACCAGGACTACCGCCGCGTGGCCGCCATCGCGTCCAATCAGGCCCATCCCACGCATCCCGGCATGGAGGATCAGGGCGGCCTGATCGCCGAGCTGTCCGGCGGCGGGGTGGCGGTGGTGAATTTCGACTACCTGCGTCCCTGGGGCTCCTGCCGGCGCCCGTGGGGCGACAACCGCCTGAGGATCGCCGGCACGGAGGGCATCCTGGAGACGAAGGACTGCGGGCGGGCGGTGGAGCTGATGACGCCGGAGTCCACCGAGATGCTGCCGCTGGAGCCGGAGCGCAACCTGTTCGCCGATTTCGTCGGCGCCTTGAGTGGCCGGGGCGAGGGGCTGATCACCTCGGAGGAGTCCTTCCGCATTACCGAGGTGGTACTCAAGGCGCGGGAGGCCCAGGACCGCGGGCAATTCGTGGAGCTCTGAACCGTTCCCCTGGCCGACTCGCCGTCGTGTTGCCGCGTGCGCCGAGCGGAGCCTGTGGCGCGCCGGGGGAAACGCGCCTTGCGGCGAGCGGGGGGAGACTCGCCGTGCCCCGCTCGGCGCATCAGTGCATACGTCCGCGGCCCGCCGATGTTCGCGCCTTTCTTGCGAAGGCTCGCCCGGCCCGATCGCCCTGCTTCCGTCCCTCGGCGGCCTGTGGCCTCAGACGCTCAGGCCGGCCCGGGCCACCTCGGCGTCGTTGGCACACCGCCACCAGGAGTAGTACTCGCTCTCCAGTTCGTGCCTGGACGGGAAGGGATAATACAGCATGCCCTGCTGGTCGCCCACGTAGAAGCCGGTCTTGACCGACCTGTACAGCACGGCCTGCCGGCCGATGCGGTCCACGGTCTTGGTCTGCTTGCCGGACTGCGGCCCGAGTTCCGTCAGGCAGTCGCGGATGTGCTCGACGTTGTGATAAGGCAGGCCCGCGGTCGGTCCTGCGCGAGGGTCGTCGGCCAGCGGCCCCAACTCCAGCTCCACGAAACAAATGCGGGGCACGAAGATGGCCCCGCCCGGGTCCGTGATGAACTTGCAGAACTCGGCCGGACCCAACGTACTGGCGATTAGCGGGTGTACCGGGCAGAGCTCCTGGTAGAGATGGTACCGCCCAGCCGGTTGCGCCGGCGCCTCGCCCGCCTTCAGCTCCAGCACCCGGCCATGGGCCGTGGCCAGATAGAGGCTGCCCAGCGCCTCCAGCGGCACGTGCTCCAGCACCCGATAGACGGCCACGTACACCGTGTGCTTGGGCTGCCCGTCGGGGTGCGGGACGCAGCGTCGCTCGATATCGGTCAGGTCGAAGTACTCGCTGCGGAAGCCCTCCTTGACCTGGAAGAACATGGCCTCGCCGTGAGGCCGCTTCCGCGTGCCCGTCGCCAGGTAGCACCCGAATTCCAATGGGGGCAGCATGGAGGCCACCAGGGACTCAGGTATCAACGATACATAGAGATGTACTGCCATCGTTCGAGACTTCCTGTTCGAGGTTCCGTGCGACAACCGTGAAATGTCTTCCGAACATCTATAATCATAATACGTCCCCGCTGCCATCCTGCAAGGGGATTCGCGCATCTCGGCCCGTCCCGCCGGCCGGTGCAGGCATCCGTCCGGGGATTCGCGGAAAGCGTCCAGGCGATTGCGCCGGCCGATTCGGCTACAATGCGATATCGGCCCCGCCGGTCGCCGGCGGGGTGGGCAAGTGAGTTCAGGTGGGCGATGGCCTACGGGTACGTGGTTTCGGACCTGCACCTGTTCGCGCCGTGGTCGGTGGCCACGGCCTACATGGGCCTCTTGCGTCGGGCGGCGGGCAGGGCCGACTTCTTCGTGCTCAACGGAGACATCTTCGACTTTCGCTGGACCGTGCTGCGGACGGCATCGGCCACGGCCGCCGCCGCGGCGAGCTGGCTGGGCGAGCTGGCCGCGGCCTTCCCCCGCTGCCGCTTCTATTACATCATGGGCAACCACGACGGCGTGGAACTGCTGGCGAAGGAGCTGACGGCCCTGGCGTCCGAACGGCAGAACCTGGAATGGCGGGCCAGCTACCTGCGGCTGGGCTCGGCCCTGTTCCTGCACGGGGACCTGCCCCTGCGACGCTGGCGGCGACGCCGGACGGAGCCCTTCGACCGTTCCTTGAGCGACGGCTTCCGGCGGAAGCCGCAGGCCCTGCTGAGATGCTACGACTGGCTTTTCCACCTGCACGTCCACCGCTGCGCCCCGCTGGTGCATCGCCGGCGGCGCTGTGCGAAGAAGATAGCCCGGTCGCTCCGGGCGGGCCCGGCGGAGCTTGCCGAGCAGGTGACCGACATCTATTTCGGGCACTCCCACGTGGCCTTCAGCGGCTACCGTTACGCGGGGCTGACGTTTCACAACACAGGCTCGGCGGTGCGCGGGTCGCGCTGGCAACTGCTGCCGGTGCGCGTCCGCGACTGGGATGGCGGCAGCTAGCCGGCGCGGCGGCGGTCGCGGCAAGATGGCGGCCGTGTATCGTCTGCCCTGGGGGCCGAAGCCTGGTGAGTCGCAACCTCTTCCGCCTGCAGTCACACCTCGAGCCGAGCTACTTCGTTTACTTCCAGGACAAGTACAGGCTGCCCGAGAGTGCCGAGTTCCTCTACCGCGCCCACCTGATCATCTCAGCCCTCTTCATCATGCTGGCCGCGCTGGACGAGCTGCGCCTGCGCGAGAGTACCTGCGTCATCTTTTCCTCCGACCACGGCGAGCTGGCCGGCGAGCACAAGCAGCACTACAAGATGTGCCTGTACGAGCCGGCCGTGCCCGTGCCGTTGATCATCGCCGGCCCGGGCGTCCGGGCCGGTGTGGCCGTCGATGCCAAGGTCAAGGCGTACGACCGGGCCGCCTTCCGCCAGTGGCGGGCCCGCCAGCAGGCCGCCGGCACCTACGAGCAGACCATGGCCCGCATCTACAGCGGCTGGAACGTCACCTCCGAAGACCAACTCGTGCCCTGGACCGAACAGGACGAGCGGCAAATCGAGCGGTGGCTCGACGAGGGAGAGTGAAAAGCCCCCCGCCAGCAGCGCCCGGCGGGCGTGTGCCTTTGAAGTGCGGCTTGCCAGTTCGCGCAGTGGCGGAGCGAGGCACGCCCGCTCGCTAGTGTTGTTCTCCTTGCCCGGCGGCTTGCCGTTCGGCCTCTCCAGAGCGAAGGCGCTGGTTCTGGGAGGTCTTGAACGGAGAGGGCGGGATTCGCTATCGCGGCGCCTCGCCGGGCTCGGCGTCGAACCCGCGTTGCGTCGCTTCGCTCCGCGCGTGTTCGAATCCCG
>MVCS01000109.1 GCA_002049885.1 Planctomycetales bacterium 4484_123
GCCGAGAGGCGTCTGGCCAGCCCCAAGGTGAAGCGTGCGGCCAGCCGGGCGCCCATGCCGTGGGCGGGCTCGAGGCTGTCAGTGTACGGGCGGAAACCCAGGAACGACGCCGGCAGGGGCAGTAGCTGCAATATGATCATCAGCATGCCCACCAGCACCATCCCCGTCACCAGCCCGAAGGCCCCGCCGCCAATGCGGTCCGCCCACAGGCCCATGACCACGTTGCCGCGGCGGAAGCGGTCGAAGCAGATGCGCAGCACAAGCAGCGGGATGACGAACAGGGCCAGCAGCGAGGTGCCGTGCCCGAAGCTCCCCTGAAGGCCCGCGCCGATGAGGGCCTCAGCCATGGGCTCATAGAAGTTGAACGCCAGGGCCACGCACAACACCGACAGGAGCGCCATGATGATGGCACTGAACATCCCCTGCACGGCCTGGTAGAAGGCGATGGCCAGGATCAGAATCGTCGCGATGATGACGACAGCCATGACATCCATCCTCAAGCCGCACTCGGCCAGCCTGCCCCGCCGGCAGCCCGCGAAGAGCCAGCACCGGCGGCAAGACCATTGCCACCCGCCGGCCGGAACAACCAGCTCCACGGCCAGGGCGAGCTTGCGGCTACCTCACTTGCCCTTCGTGACGCGGATGACCTCGGCGATGCTGGTGACGCCCTCGATGACCTTGCGCAGGGCCTGCTCCTGAAGGTACAGCATGCCGTTGCGCCTGCATGCCGCCTTGATCTGGTCCAGCGGGGCGGCGTCCACAATCAAGCGTCGGATTTCGTCGTTCAGCTCCAGCAGCTCGAATGCTGCCGTCCGGCCCATATACCCGGTGCCACGACACGTCGCACAGGTAATGGGCCTGCCCTTCTCGTCAGTCAACTGCTTCGGAGGGCGATAGAACTGCCCGATCTTCTCAGCCGGCAGGTTCAACTTCGCCAGCATCTCACTGGAAGGGCGATAGGCCTCGCGGCACTGGGGGCAGAGCTTTCGCAGCAGCCTCTGGCAGAGCACGGCGCGGAGATTCGCCACGGCCCGTTCACGGCTGGCGGCCGTCCCGCCGCCACAGGCCTTGAGCCACTTCGCCAGGGCCACGAAGCTGCTGCTGGCGGTGTAGCCCAGCAGGATGGTCTTGCTGGCGGCGGCCTGGCAGATCAACTCGGCCGCCTCCGGCGTCTGGCAGGTGTCCACCATGACCACATCGGGGTCGCGGCGAAGTGCCCGCCCGAGATGCTCGGCCAGTGCCTCGGGCTCCCCGTAGGCATGCTGGGTGACGTTCTCGAGGTCCATCACGGGCGAGGCCTCCAGCGTGACCAGCTCCTTCATGAAGGCGTCGTGCTTCCGCAGCAGCGAATACAGGGTGCTGGTCACGCCGTTGCCCCTCGGCCCGGAGACGATGATCAACCCGCTGCCGGAGGCGTTGATCTCAATGATTCGGCTCTGCACGCCATCGGGCATGCCCAGATCTTCCAGCACGGTCTGGACGGCCTCCTGGAGCACGCGCAGCCGCAGTCGTTGTCCGCGGGTGTCGCCGGCGCTGGCCACCTGCATGTCCGCCCGCACTGGGCCCATGTCCAGGCTGACGGACCCCTCCTGGGGGCGACGCCGATCCTCGACGTTCATGCCGGCGGCGGCCTTGAGGAAATCGATGAGCAAGTCGGCCTTCTGCCGATCCATGGCGGGCCGCTCCTGCACCACGCCATCCACCACGAAGCGCACCAGCGTCTGCGGGCCGGCGGGCACCAGACGCACCTCTGAGGCGCGGAACGTCACCACATCGTGCAGCAGCTCCTGGGCGGCGGCATAGGCCTTGCGCCGCTCCACCTCCTCTTCCGGCGGCGGGCGCACCGCCCTGCCGTCGGCATCGTAGAGCTGCACGTGCTCCACCACCTCCACCTGCTCGCGCTGCTCACGCGTCCACACCGCCCGCAGGTGGTCAACCGTCAGCACCCGGGCCTCGGGCACCACCCGCCTGTTGCGGTCGAAGACGTATGCCCCGATGGCCCCGCCGGCCAGCACCAGGTATATGGCCATCCCCGCGATGAAGTACGGCACCAGCAGCAGCGCCGCCACGCCCACCACGCCTGCGCCCAGGGCGATGCCGCACCAGAACGGCCCCACCGTGCGCACCCGCTTGGCGTCGCGGTTCATCCACGCAACCGAGTACAGCCACGGCACCAGCGCCACCATGATGAGCAGGATCTTGAAGGTCGAGAAGTACGCCGCCAAATGGCCCATCTCGCCCATGTCGCCCATGCCCGTCCTATCCTCGCCCGCCCCACGGCCGTCCGACCGCGCCGTGCCCGACCAGACCACCCCGCCGCGGTCTTCCAGCCCTTCCTATCGACTCATGCGCCCCGCCTCGCTGGAGGAGATGCCCTTCAGGCGCATCTTCAGCTCCTCGGGGTTGGGCGCCACCTCGTAGGCCGTCTTGGGGTCCACGTAGTCCCGCTCTATCAACTCCAGCAGGCTGGAGGCGAAGTCCTGCATGCCCTCGTGCCGGCCGGAACGAATCACATCGTTCAACTCGGCGTCCCGCCCCTCGTGAATCATCTGCCGGGCCGCCGGGTTCACCAGCAGGATCTCGACGGCCGGGACGCGGTCAACGCCCGGGGCGATGCAGGGCAGCAGGATCTGGCTGATGATGGCCCTGAGGTTGAACGCCAGCGACTGCCGGGCCAGGTCCCGCGAGTCCGGAGGAAACAGGTCCAGGATGCGGGCCACCGTGGTCGCGGCGCCAGAGGCGTGCACCGTGCCGAAGACCAGATGCCCCGTCTCCGCCGCCTGAAGGGCTGCCTGGAAGGTCTCCCGGTCGCGCATCTCCCCGATGAGAACCACGTCCGGATCCTCGCGCATGAGATACTTCAATGCGGACTCGAACGTGGGCACGTCGATGCCGACCTCGCGCTGGCTGATAAGGGCCTTCTTGTCGGCATAGATGAATTCGATGGGGTCCTCCACGGTGACGATATGGCAGGGCCGGGTCCTGTTGATGTGCTCCAGCATGGCCGCGATGGTGGTGCTCTTGCCCGCCCCGGTGATGCCGGAGACCAGCACCAGCCCGGCGTGCAGCTCGGCAATGCGCTGGACGGCGGCGGGCAGGTTCAACTCCTCGAAGCCCTTGATCATCCGCGGAACCCGGCGCACCGCGATGCTCCATTCGCCGCGCTGGCGGAAGATATTGATGCGGAAACGGTCCCCGCCGGCCAGTTCCTCGGCCACGTCGATACTGCCGGTCTCCTCCAGATACGCCCACTGCCTGTCAGTGAGGATCTCGCGGACCATCGTGGCGATCTCGTCGGCGCTGAGGGGCTCACCCTTGGCCGGCGAAATCCGGGCATGCAGGCGGATGTGCGGCACGGCACCGGCCTTGAGGTGAAGGTCGGAAGCCTCCTGCTTGGTCATGGCACGAAAGTAGGCGTGCAGCCGGGGCCGCTTGCCGTGACGCCGGCCGTGCTGCTCATGACCGTCAATCGGTTGAGGTCGTACCATGGTCGCAGTGCCGTCCAAGGTCCCGGCAGGGACGCAAGGCGCACATTCGCCCGTACCGCCCACCGCCGAGCACGCAGGCCCATTGTACGAGCTGCCAGCGCCACGGCAAGGCTTTCAATCCGCCCCGGCCACCGCCTGAGCCGCAAGGGGCCCGTACCGTGCCGTATGGTGGCAGCGCCGAGCCGCATGCCGTAGCATAGCCACGATGTCCGACCGCGCGACATCCCGGCTGCGTGGCATCTACCAGGCGCACGTGACGGCCAACGACCGGATCTGCCCCGAGCATTACCGCCTCCGGCTGGTCCTGTCGCAGTTCCCGCCCTCGGCGCCGGGACAGTTCGTCAACATCCGCTGCGCGCGGGCGGGTGCGCCCGCCCCGGCCGAGCTGCCCTGGCCGCGAGCCGGGCTGCCGCGTCCCGGCCAACCGGAGCTACTGCGACGAGAGCCGCTGCTGCGCCGGCCGTTCAGCCTGGCCGGCCGGCGCGACCGGGCCGATGGGGCCATTGAATTGGAAATCGTTCACCGCGTGGTGGGGCCGGGGACGGACTTCCTGGCGGCCCTGGAGACAGGGGCGGTCGTGGAGGTCCTCGGCCCGCTGGGACGGGGCTTTTCGGTCCTGCCGGCCCGGCCCAGGGCAGCACTGGTCGGGGGCGGGGTGGGCATCGCCCCGCTGCTGTACCTGGCCGGGGCACTACGCGACGCAGACAAGCGGATCGTCGCCTTCGCCGGGGCCCGAAGCGCACGGCTGCTGCCACTGCGCCTCAACACCGAAGAACCGCCCGCCCGGCAACCCCGGCCCAACATGTGCGCCCAGGAATTCGCCGCACGCGGGGCGGCGGCGGTCATCGCCACCGACGACGGCTCAGCCGGGGTGGCCGGTCTGGTGCACGAGGCGTTCCAGCAATGGCTTCAACGAACCGAGCAGCCCGCCGAGGCACTGGCCGTGTACGCCTGCGGGCCCGAGGCCATGTTGAGGGCACTGGCCGACATCTGCACCACAGCGGGCATCCCCTGCCAACTGGCGCTGGAGCGCCACATGGCCTGCGGCATGGGCACCTGCCAGGGCTGTGCGGTGAAGGTCAAGGCCGATACCCCCGCTGGGTGGGCGTTCAGGCTCGCCTGCAAGGACGGGCCGGTCTTTGATGCCGACGAGTTGGTCTGGGAAAGCTGACGATATTGGCGGCGGAGGAATGGAACACGAACAGAGAGCTGCCGACAAGGACGTTGACCTGGGCGTGGACATCGCCGGCGTGAGGCTCACCAGCCCGCTGGTGACCTGTTCGGGCACCTGCGGCTACGCCGACGAGTATGCCGACCTGGTGGACATCTCGGCCCTGGGAGCGTTCGTGACCAAGAGCATCACCCTGGAGCCGAGGCCGGGCAACGACCCGCCACGGGTGGTCGAGACGCGAGCGGGCATGCTGAACGCCATCGGCCTGGCCAACGTGGGGCTGGAGGCCTTCCTGGCCGAGAAGGTACCCCTGCTGGAACGGCTGGCGCTGCCGGTGTTCGTGAACGTGGCCGGCGCCCGCATCGACGAGTACGTGGCCGTGGCGGAGCGGCTGGAGCAGGTGGAGGCCGTCCGTGGCATCGAGCTGAACATCTCCTGCCCCAACGTCAAGGCCGGCGGGATTCAGTTCGGCACGGACGGGCGCATGGCGGCGGAGGTGACCGCCGCCGTGCGGGCCGTGAGCCGGAAGAACATCCTCATCGTGAAGCTCTCCCCCAACGTCACCGACATCGCCGAGATAGCCGCCGCCGTGGTGGACGCCGGCGCCGACGCGCTCAGCCTCATCAATACCTTCACCGCCATGGCGGTGGACATCGAGGCGCGCCGGCCGATACTGGCCAACGTCACAGGCGGGCTGTCAGGCCCGGCCATTCGCCCCATCGCGGTGTACATGGTCCACCGCGTCTATACCCAGGTCGCCCGGCCCGCCGGCGTGCCCATCATCGGCATGGGCGGCGTGCAATACGCCCGCGACGCCGTCGAGTTCCTCCTGGCCGGGGCGACCGCCGTGGGCGTGGGCACGGCCCTGTTCGTGGACCCACGCTGCATCGTGGACATCCGCGAGGGGCTGGCCGACTACCTTCGCCGCCAAGGCTGCCGGCGCGTGACCGACATCATCGGCACGCTCCAGCTTGACTGAGCCGGGGCTGTC
>MVCS01000110.1 GCA_002049885.1 Planctomycetales bacterium 4484_123
GACCTCAAGAAGAGCGCACATGAATCGAACGGCAGTGTGCTGCTGGGCAATCCTGTCGGCGGCGGTCTTCGCCGGCTGCCAAGGATTACTCGAGCGCGACGCGCGGATACTGGTCGTGCCGGCATCCATGCCAGGCAAGGTCGCCGAGGCCGTCCGCGACCTGAGCCAGAAGCTGCTCAAGGCCGAGCCAACCCACCTGCACCGCCGGTTGAAAGGCCACGAGGGCATCGACATCGACGTATGGGTCCTCCGCAGCCGATGGCGATGGAAAGGCGCAGGCGACTTCCAGGTCGTCCGCGGCACGGTGATCTGCCTGCACCCGCTGCTGGCAAGCAAGACCTATTTTCTGTCCCTGGGCCGGCTGCTGGCCCGGCAGGGATGGGACGTGGTGCTTATGGACCTCCGCGCCCACGGCCGCAGCGGCGGCAAATACGTCACCTGGGGAGCCAAGGAGAAATACGACGTCAAGCGCGCGGTGGACCAACTCCTGGCCGAGGGAACAATCAGCGAGCGCATCTACGTCTGTGGCTCCTCGCTGGGCGGGACCGTGGCCATCCAGTACGCCGCCATCGACCCGCGCTGCCGGGGCGTCCTGGCACTGGCCCCGCCGGCCAGTGCGCTGCGCATCGGCCGGCGCTTCCTGCCGCTGCTGAGCCGGGCCGCATACGAGGCCGCCTGGAAGCGGGCCGGCGAGATCGCCGGGTTCGACCCGGCCGAGGCCTCCGCCGAGGAAGCCGCCAGGAAACTCACCTGCCCCCTGCGGATCGTCCACGGCTGGCTGGACCTCCTGGTGCCCTACCGACACAGCCAGGACATCATCGGGGCCGCCGCGGGCCCCAAGAAACTCATCCCGCTCATCCTCGGCGGACACGTGCCGGAAATCGGGCGGTCCGCCTGGGTGGCGGACCAGATCGCGCGCCTGGAAACCATGGAGCAGGCAGAATAGACCTGCGGTCGGGCTAGCGGGCAGGTGCCGCTGGGGCAGCTCGCGCCATTGGGGCAGGCGCCGTGGCCGGCCGAAGCCGCACTGTGAGCGGCGAAGGTCAAGAGCACCTTCTCCGTAGCCGCCGAGCCGCACTCCTGGCATTCGTGCCGGCCCCTGCTGCCGGGCTTCTCCAGGAAGGCGGTCACGTGTCCGCACTTCTTGCATCGGTACTGGAAAACCGGCACGGGACGACTCCTGCCGGCACCAGCGGCGCGACCACTGCGAACCCTGCGCCCATTCCATCCTTTTATCTTAGGTCTGGCGCGACGGACCCGCGCTGGCGGGCCGGAAGGTTTTTTTCGCCGCCCGGTGGCACGCGAGCGGGAAGAATCATAGGCTTCATTGGAAGAGCGGATAAGGGCAGTCGTAGAGCCAACGGCAGAATTGTCCACCCGTCACCGGGCGCAAGCCCGGAGGCTCCTTTTCCCTGACCCGCAATAGCCGCGCACGGAGGAGAGCGCGGCTATTGTTATGCGCCCCGCCTGACGCCGGGCCTCAGCCGCCCACTCGCTGCCAGAAGGGCAACGAGGCCACATAGCGCCACGACACGAACAGCAAATACAACATCACCAGGGAGAAGAAGACGGTAAAGGCCCAGAACTCGGCGGCGTTGGCCCGCTCGTCGCGCCCCGGCGCCCAATAGACCGTCACCAGCGCCAGGTAGGCCACGATCAGCAAGGCCCAAAGCCACCACGGCATGGCGGCGAAACCGGCCGAGAGGTCCACCGGCGCCCCAGCCGCACCCGACCGGGCCGAGGCGCAGATCAGCGCGGGGATCACGAAGATCGCGACGGTGACCGCCCCGAACAGGAACATCTCCGCCAGGGACAGCAAGAAGTGCCTCCGCCCGCCTCTGACGCCAAGAAGGTTCACCAAGCTCATGACAACACTCCGCCTGAGGCCGGTGCCGATTATATCCCTCGCCCCGCCCGAGGCAAGCTCAACCGGCGCCCCGGGCCGTCTCCCTGGCCGCCAGGGCCCGGACCAGCCCCACGCACCCCCGGATGATCAGGCTGAGGGCCAGGAGAAACAACAGCGAGGCCCAAACGTAGCTGACGAGCGGCCAGATCCGCCCCACCAGGCCGCTGAAGCGCCACCAGGCCAGGCCCACCAGGGCAATGATGCCGGCCAGGGCCACCACCGCCGCCAGGGAGGCGCGCACCGGGCGGTGCACCGGGGCCAAGCGAATCGACAAGCACGCCGCCAAGTACACGAACACCGGCACGCGCCAGTCAAGCCAGTCCAGCGCCAACAGCGTCCGGCCCATGTGGCGGACGAGGTGCACCTGTCGGTGGACCTGCTGCCAGAAACCAGCCGTACTCGTCGGCAGGGCCCGGTGGAGTTGGTCGGAGACAATGCCGAACCGATCGATCACGGGTCCGCCGAGCAAGGCGTGGGCCGCCAGGATGGCTGCTCCGCAGGCCACGATGGCGGCGAAGGCCTCGATGACCGGCCCGAGATGTGGGATTCGCGGCGTGGCCTCGGTGGTAGGCTCGGCGCCGGCCTTGGCGGCCTTGTTCCCCTGGCCTGCCCGAGCCGGGCCCATCAGCCTGGCGCGATGTATCTCCCCGCCCGTTATCAGGCAGCCGAAGATGTACGCCATCTCGGACACCACCGTCCCCGGCAACAGGGCCCAGCCCACCCAGCGCGGGTTGACCATCCCTGCCCACAGGCGATAGACGCCCATGGCCATGAACAGGATGCCCAACAGGTACACCGCCAGTGCAGCGTAGATCACCGGCCGGCCTCCACGCGATGCCACCTCTGAGACCTTATCGGACATTCCCAAGGCAAAACTACACGGCAAGGCCGGAGCCGTCCGCGCAGCCCGTGCCCAGCCGCACCCCGCCGGCCACGAAAGCCCCGTGCCCACCAGAAAGGTCTTGAGGGGCTTGACGGCTCTGGTAAAATGGCGGGCTCGAATGTAAGGAGACCTGTACAGGTGGCGGTACGGATAAGGCTGAAACGGTTTGGCAGGCGACACCGGAGCTTCTTTCGCATCAGCGCGGTGGACAGCCGTCGCCCCCGCGACGGCCGTGTGCTCGAAGAGCTCGGCTGGTACGACCCCCAGGCCAAGACGCCCGACAGGCAGGTGTCGCTGAAGCGGGAGCGGATCGAGTATTGGCTGAGCGTCGGCGCCCAGCCCACCGACACCGTCCGCGACCTGCTGCGGCGTCACGGCATCGCCGTGAAAAAGAAATAGCCCGGCGGGGCAGCCTCCGGCGACCAGGGGCGACTTGGAAACGTGCAGCACCGGTGGCGATGCGGATCGACATCCTGACGCTCTTCCCGGAGCTGTTTCAGCCGGTGCTGGCCACGAGCATCATCGGGCGGGCCATCGCCGCTGGCGTGGTGGAGGTGGTGGTAACCGACATCCGGGAGTACTCCAAGGACCGCCACCGCAAGGTGGACGACGCCCCCTTCGGCGGCGGGCCCGGCATGGTGATGATGTGCCAGCCGGTCTTCGACGCCGTCGAGGCCGTCCGTGCCCAGGATCCCCGGCCCGGACCGGTGGCGCTGCTGAGTCCGCAGGGCCAGAGACTCCAGCAGGACCTGGTCGGCCGGTTGGCCAAACTGGCCAGACTGATCCTCGTCGCCGGACACTACGAGGGTTTCGACGAACGAATCCGGCTGGCCCTGGCCGATATGGAGATCAGCATCGGCGACTTCGTGCTTTCCGGCGGGGAGATACCCGCCATGGCCGTGCTGGATGCGGTGGTCCGGCTGCTGCCCGGAGCCCTGGGGGCCCCGGCCAGTACTTCTGAAGAGTCGTTCAGCATGGGCCTGCTGGAGTATCCGCAGTACACCAGGCCGCGGACCTATCGCGGCATGCCGGTCCCGGAGGTGCTGCTCAGCGGCGACCACGCCCGCATCGCCGAGTGGCGCCGGCAGCAGGCGCTGGAGCGGACGGCCCAGCGCCGGCCGGACCTGCTGGAGAAGTACCTTCGCCGGCAGCGGGCGGAGGGCTCAGAAGAGCCCCGCCGGCCGCCGGAAGGAGAGGAATCGTGAGTCAGGAACTGTTGAAAAAGGCCTCGGCCGGATCGCTGAAAAAGGATGTCCCAGAGTTCCGAGTGGGCGACACGGTGAACGTCTCCGTGCGCATCATCGAGGGCGACAAGGAGCGGATCCAGGTCTTCCGCGGGACCGTCATCCGACGCCGCGGCACCGGCGTATCGGAAACCTTCACCGTCCGGCGCATCGTGAACAACGAGGGCGTGGAGCGGACCTTCCCCCTTCACAGTCCCCGCATCGCCAGCGTGGAAGTGGTACGCTCCGGGCGGACCCGGCGGGCCAAGCTGTATTATCTCCGCGGCCGGGTGGGCAAGGCCACGCGCCTGCGCGACGTCACCACCGCCCGTCAGGGCGCCGTAACGGCCAAACGGCCCCCGCACGAAGCGCCCGAAGAAACCGACGCCGACGCCGGTGAAAAGGGCTGAACCGGCGTGTGGCCGTTCCGCCGCCGCGGCAGCATCGGCCAGCAAGGCGAGGAGCTGGCCGTGAAGTACCTGCGCCGGGCGGGGCACAAGGTCCTGGCCCGGAACTATCGCTGTCCGCTCGGCGAGGCCGACGTTATCACCCTGGACTCTTCCACCAAGGCCGAGCTCGGCTCGGCCAGCCTTGTTTTCGTGGAGGTCAAGACCCGCAGCTCCGACGAGTATGCCTCGCCGGAATCTGCCGTGGACCGCCGGAAGCAGCAGAAGCTGATACGGGTGGCGCGGTACTACCTGGCGCACCACGACGTGGGCGAGTACCCCGTGCGCTTCGACGTGGTGGCGGTGCTGCTGGTCCCGGGCGGCAAGGGGGAGGTCCGACACATCGTCGATGCGTTCCGGCCCGGCTGAGGAGACCGGTCCGCCGGGCTTGTCTGGCGCCACACCGGCGGTTAAAAGATGACCATGACGCATTCGGCCCTGATATTGACGGCCGTTGCCTTGTGTGCGTGGGGATCCCCACAGAGTCAACCCGCATCCCAGCCAGCCGCCAGCCAGTCGGCCGGGCCCAGTGCGGGGCCCAGACCGCCGAGCTGGCTGCGGGCGCGGATCGCCCGATCGGTGGCGCAACTGAAAGACCCCAGCTACCGAGTGCGCCAGGAGGCCCGCCAGGCGCTCGCGAAGATCATTCACACCCCCGGCGTGGACGAGGAGTTGATGGGCTACCTGAGGGCCACGCGCGACCCGCACATCAAGGCCACCCTCCAGCTCATGCTGGAGGCCTACGGCGAGCCGCTGGTGATGGTCTGGCGGCGGGCCTCGATCATCCAGGACCAGCGGCGCACACGGATGCTCCGGCAGGACGCCGGGGCGCCCTGGCTGCTGGTGGGCGGCGACGGGCAGTTCACATACGATGCCGGCAGCCCCTACTTCACCGGCGAACTGAGGCGAAACCCCCAGCCCAACTGGCGGCAAGGCCGACTGGACAAGAACAGGCTGTGGCGGCTGCGAGAGATGATCGCCCGCAGCGGGGTGGCCAGACTGCCCGCCTCCACCCGGGCCAAGTACCCCAGCTCAACCGTCCCCAACCGCTCGGGCGTGGAGGTCGCCCTCTACGTGCGCGACGCCAACATCCGCCGGCTCTCGGTGAGCTTCTGGCACATGGTCAACCTCCGCCGCAAGGAGCGCACCCGCGGCGGTGCCGAGATCGAGCTGGCCGTAGCCATCCGCGACCTGATCGCCTCCAGCCCCTCCCGGGACTACAGCGGCCCGCTGGCGCTGTTCGCCGAGCGCATCTCCTCGATGCCGCGACAGGAGATCCAGAAGCTGCCGGACTGGCCCGTGGCGGAAGTGGACATCCGCAGGGCCGTGGTGCCCGGCGCCGTCCGGGTCAACGGCAAGTGCCTCGAGAAGGTCCGCCAGACCCTCGCCCGCGGCACCGAGTACAAGTACAGCAAGTACGTCGCCTGCCGGGTGTGGCTGGTGCCCTACGACAGGGAGGCCATGAAGCTTTACTACGGTTCCGGTCGATGACGCGCCCCACAGCCAGCGGGGCCGCGCGGGCCGGTAGGCTCACAATACCGCTCAGAGCCGGACGAGACACAACGCCAGACCACGTGACCATCGCAGCCTTGCCCGAGAGAGCGACCAAGGGATGACACCGGCCATCATCGACACGCACTGCCACCTGACCCACGGCCGGTTCCGCGGCCGGGTGCAATCCGTACTGGCAGCCGCCCGGGACGCGGGCCTGGTGGCCATCATCACGGCCGGGACCGATGTCGCCGACAGCGCCTCGGCCGAGGTCCTGGCGCGCGACCACGCGGGCATCTTTTTCACGGCCGGGGTGCACCCGCACGAGGCCAAGGACGCCGGCGAGGATTATCTCCAGCACATCGAACAACTCGCATCGGCACCGCGGAACGTGGCCGTCGGCGAGATAGGCCTGGACCACCACTACGACCTCTCCCCGCGCCAAGTGCAGCGCCGCGTCTTCGCCGAGCAGTTGGCCCTGGCCCGCC
>MVCS01000111.1 GCA_002049885.1 Planctomycetales bacterium 4484_123
GCCGCCCGGCGTCGTTGCCCGCCGCTCCGGGGCGGCCCCGTGCGGGCGCGCCGGTCCCTTGCGGGCGGCCACGGGCGGACCTATGTAGTCGGTGGCCACCACCACGTCATCGAACCAGACGGTGTTGACCTCCTTCCGCTTGGCCGAGAACCTCGTCACGTACAGCATCAACCAGAGGGCGTTGAGCTTCAGTTTGGGGCTGGAGCGCCAGTTGATGCCCTTGTGATGGGCCAGTTGTTTGCCGTCTATCCACAAGGCCACCTCGCCGTCTGGCTTTCCCGGCGTGTTGCACTTGACCATGAACTCCACGCAGTACCACCGCCCGGGCTTGGGTACGGCGTATGGCTTGGGGGCAAAGCCCCGCCCCCAGAATCTCCCATCGCGGGAGCGTGGCATCTTCCAGAAGTAGCAGTAGAACTCCCATCCCCCCGGTGGTGGATATCTGCCCCAATGACCGTGGAGATCGATGGCCACGGAGAACTTCTTGTCGCCAGCGGGCCTGCTGCCGGCCCCGCCGCTAGGCCAGGGCCTGGCCGGCAGCTCCGCCACCATGTGGACGAAGTGATGGATGTAGTCGATGTCGGGGGCGAACTTCACGCAGAAACGAGCGTGCATCTTCTCCACGCCGCGCTTGAAGCGCCGGAAGAGGTGTCCGCCGGTGTTCTTGGTTATGGTGGCGGTAATCTGGAGGGCCTGCCGGCCGGAGTGAACGTGGGCCCTCTCCGCCGACACGACGGCCAGAACCACCCCCACGACCAACCCGCTCCTGACGCCCACAACACGCTCCTTCTCGCCGGACAGCCATAGCCTATCCCGCCGGGCCGATGGTGGCAACGCCGCCGCCCGGCCGGCGGGCTCGGCGCGGCCCTGCCGGCAAAGGGCCCGCAGGGAAGGCGGACCTCGCCCGCGATCGGGCAAAAATGGAGATGATTTCCTGGTACGGCCGGCGCGGATGTGTATCATGATTCGGTCCCCGTCCCCGAGTCCTGGTCGCGGCGGCGCGCGCGGGAAATGCGCCGGATGGAGCAACCGCTGAGTCCGGAGGAGATCCTCGCCAGGCCCGAGCTTGTCGCTCGGACCGTGCGCCTGTCCACGGACCAGGAGGTCCTCATCCGCCTGCTGCGGCGCGACGATGGCACCGTCTTCGGGCGGTACCTCGTCGCGTTCTCCGCACCCTCGCAGTGGTCCGAGACGACGCCGGCCAGCGCGTGGTGGGCTACTTCATCCTTCGGTTGGGCGTCAGTGGCCCCGAGCGGGCACGATTCGCCAACTACCGCCTGGTCCTGGACGAGCGGACCGACTGCAAACTGGCCACCTCGGTGGCTGAGGACTACCGCCATCAGGGCGTCGGCAAGTCGATGATGGAGCATGCCCTGGAGCTGGCCCGCCGAGTGGGCCGGAAGCGGGTGTTGCTGGCGGGCGGCATCCAGGCGAGCAACGTCCACGCCATCCACTTCTACACCAGGTTCGGCTTCCGCGTGGTGGGCCAGTTCACGACCGTCCGCGGCGAGGCGCAGGTGGACAATTTTGATATGATCCTGGACCTGTGAGGGCAGCGGAAATACGGGTCCACGGGTCTGGGGAAGGAGCCTTCCATTGGAGCCGCTGAGGGTCTTGAGCCAATCGGACATGGAGCGGATTGACGACGCCGCCCGGGGCATCCTGGCCACCACGGGCATGCGCATCGAGTCGGACGAGGCGCTGGACCACCTGGAGCGCTTCGGCTGCCGGGTGGACCGCGGCACGGGCGTGGTTCGCTTCCCGCCCGAGCTGACCGCCCGCGTGGTCGAGCGCATGCGGCAGGACTATCGCCGCGAGGACCGGCCGGAGCGAATGGCGGTGCGCTTCTCCCACGTGCGCTTCCGGCCCTGTGCCCATCGAGTGCACGAGGACTTCACCGTCAGCGCAGGCGGCTTCTGCTGCTTCCTGCACGACCTGCAGGGCTGCCGGCGCCCGGCCAATCGTCGCGACGTGCTCTGTTCCATCAACATGGTCAACCACCTGGAAAACATCACCTACACCGGCCTGCCCGTGGCCGACCAGGAGCTCCCCCCGAAGGTCCGGCCCGTGGTCATGGCGGCCGAACTTGCCAAGTACACCCGCAAGCTGGGCGGCATCGAGACCTACTGCAAGGACGACATCGGCCCCATTCAAGAGATCGCCCAGGTGGTGGCCGGATCGGCCGAGGCACTGAAACGCCAGCCCATGATGGTTGGATACGCCGAGATCCGTTCGCCGCTGTGTTTCGACCGGACGATGGTGGAGATCTTCATGGAGTACATCCGCCGCGGCGTGCCGCAGACGGTGGACACAATGCCCGCGGGGGGCACCACCGCCCCGGTGACGGCGGCGGGAGTGCTGGCCCTGGGGGCGGCCGAGACCATCGCCCCCATGGTGCTGGCCTATGCCATGCGCGACGACCCGGTGGTGAGCCTGGACATCACCTGCACCTACGCGGACATGGCCTCCGGGACGTACAAGTACGGCGGGCCGGACCGGTGCAACCTGTTGATGGCCCGGGTGCAATTGCTCTCGGAATACTACGGCTGTCCCACCGGCGTGCACGGGGGCAAGACCGATAGCTGCTTCCACGACGAGCAGGCCGGGGCGGACAAGCTCGCCACCATGCTGCTGACGGTGCTGGCCGGGGCGGTGGGCATCGGCACGGTCGGGCACCTGGAGAACGCCGTGACCTTCTGCCCGGTGCAATTGGTCATCGACAACGAGCTGGTCGGGTACGTTCGCCGGGCCATCCGCTCGCCCCTGGAGGTCAGCGACGAGACGCTGGCCACGGATCTGATCGCGTCGGTGGGCCCGGGCGGGCAGTTCCTGGACAGCGCCCACACCGCCGACCACTTCCGCCAGGAGCTCTTCCTCTCGCCACTGTTCCCCGCCCGTCCGTGGGAGACGGCCCGGGCCGACCCGCAGCGCTACGAGACGGCCGCCGCCGCCCGGGCCATCGCCGCCGAACTCTGGCGCCCGCCGGAGGCGCCGGTCCTCTCCGACGAGCAGGTCCGCGAGATCGACAGGATCGTCCGCCACGCGACCAGCAACGCCTGAGCAGGGCGCCGGAAAATCTGCCGGAATCCCGGCAGATTCCCGCGCCCTCGTGCGAATTACCTGATGAGATGACGCGGGTGTTGCAGCGCCCGAATGCTGCGAGTCGATTCCGGCTGCGGCCGCCCCGCGGCGCCGACGTTGCATTCCCGCTGGAACAGGCGCCGCCGGGGGCATACCATCGACCGGCATCGCAGCCGGTCGTTCGAGGCGGGTCCGAATCCAGCGTGGGAGTCCTGGGCCGATGCGCGTGCTGCTGCTGAGGCCGCCGCGGTACCTCTGGCCGTTCAACAGCGAGACCAGCGCCTTCTGGCAGCCCCTGGGGCTGCTGTGCCTGGCGGCCGCCGTCCGCCGCGAGCTGCCCGGGGTATCGGTGGAGGTCTGGGACGCCCCGGGTCAGAAGATGGGCTGGCGGACGCTGCGCCGGCGGCTGTCAGCCGAGCCCATGGACGTGCTGGGCGTGGGTGAAGAGACGGTCTCGGCACACGAGGCGCTGCGTGCTGCCCGCCTGGTCAAACGGCTGCACCCGCGCTGCCTGGTCGTGGCCGGCGGGGTGTACTTCGCCCACGCCGTGGAGCAGACCCTGGCCGAGCCGGGCGTGGACGTCATCGTCCGCGGCGAGGGCGAGGTGACCTTCGTGGAGTTGCTCCGCCACGCCCACGAGCCGGACCGCTGGGCCGAGATCCCGGGGCTGGCCTTCCGCGAAGGTGACCGGGTCGTGATCACGCCGCCGCGGGAGCTCATTGCAGACATGGACTCACTGCCATTCGCCGCCTACGACCTGCTGCCCATGGGGCTCTACGGCCGGCGGTCGCGGAACCATCCGGCCCTGGTGAGCATCGAGCACTCCCGCGGCTGCGTCGATTCGTGCGGGTTCTGCATACTCTGGAGACACATGGGCCAGGCCGTTGGCGACAAAGGGCGGGTCCGGCCCCGGCTCCGCAGCAAGAGCGGCCGGCGCAGCTTCGAGGAGGTGCTGCGGCTGTACCGGCACTTCGGGCGCCGGACCTTCGGCTGGGTGGACCCGACCTTCAACGCCGACCCGCGATGGTCCGACGAGTGGGCCGGGCATATGCTCCGCTCGGAGCTGGTCGGCCCGGCCGGCCGGGCCCGGACGCTGCACACCGCCTGGCTGCGGGCCGATGGGGTCGTGCGCGACGAGCGGTTGGGCATCCTGGAAAAGCTCGTCCGGGCCGGGCTGCGGCAGGTGATGATTGGCGTGGAACGGCCCGACTCCGAAGGCCTGGCCGCCCTGAACAAGCACCGCAACGACTACGAGATCTGCCGGGAGGCCTTCGCCATCTTCCGCCGGAAGTACCCCCAGGTGTACACCATCGGCACGCTCATCTTCGGCCTGCCGGGCGACACCGCCGAGGACCTGCGCCGCCTGGCCGCCTGCCAATACGAGCTGGGCATGGATTACTGCTTCATCATGCCGCTGACCCCCAACCCCGGGACCTCCTGCCGCCAAGAGGCCCTGCGCGCCGGGCGGCTCGTCAGCACCGACCTGGCCACATACAATTTCCACACGCCCGTGTGCCGTACCGAAACATTGTCGCTGCGCGAGCTGGAAAGCATCTACTGGCGGCTCATGCTCAACCCGGACCGCCGGCGTCTCCGGCGCTGGCTGCGGCAACTGCTCCTGGAGCGCGACCGCCGAAAGCGTCGCGTGCATCTGGCCCTGCTGGGCCGGGGAACCCGCATCGCCCTCGGCAGCCTGCTGCGGGCGGTCCTGTGCCCCGGCGATACCCGTCCCACGCTGCATTCGAGGAAACCATCATGGTACGAAACGTAGGAAACAAGCCCGCCCCCGCCTGGAAGGCGGCCCTGGCCGTCACCGTCGCCGCCGCCGGCCTGTTGTGGCACCTGCTGGCCTGCTCCGAGAGCCCCATGGCCTACTCGCCCAGCGGCCGGCAACTGGCCTTCACCACCATGGAGCCCTTCGATTTCGAGCACCTGGAAGTAAAGGGCTCCCGGCTGTACCGGCTGATGGTCGTCACCGATGCGAAGAAGCTGCGCATCATTGAGCAGAGCACGGAGTACATGATCTCCGCCCCGGCCTACAGTCCAGACGGCAAGCGCCTGTGTTATCTGCGCGTGCCGCTGTACTCGAAAAAGCAACTGAAATACATGCGCCAGAGGGCCGGGGAGCGGGAAAAACGGTTCGAAAAGGCAATGTCGAAAATGCGCGAGGAGGCCACCACGCTGCCGACCCCGCCGGAACTGCTGGCAGCGGGTGAACCGTCCACCAAACCCTCCCAGGGCGCAGCCGCCATGCTGCCGCCGGCCGGGGCGTTCTTCAAGATGGTCAAGAAAGTGGGCTCGCGCGACCCCCTGCCGGCCACACTGGTCGTCCGCGACGCCGGGACCTACACCGTGGTTTCCACGTTGCGGTTCCAGCTGTATGTGGCCGACTACCAGGAGTCCTTCATCCTGCTGTACCCGCTGCTCCGCCCGCAATACTCCCCCGACGGCAGGCAGATTTACCTGTGCGTGCCCAACTCCATGCTCGCCGCGCTGGACCTGGGAGAGCATGAGGTAAGGTTTCTGGGCGGGCCGTTCCTGAGGGCCCTGCCCAGCCCGGACGGCAAGGTGCTGGCCGCCCTTCAAGAACGGGCCGTAGCCTTTATCAGCACCGACGGCCAAGTTGCCACTTATCGCCGATGGACGGGCGAGCCCGCCCCCCTGGCGCTGGCCTGGAAGGACCCCCGCACGCTGGCCATCCTGAGAAGGAAGGACAAGAACAAGCCGTCGCTGGTCCTGCTCCGCACCGACGGTGAGATAGTGCCTCCCAAGCACACGCTCCCGATTGAGCTGGACGAGGAAATCTGGCCTTCCCTGGCGATATCTCCCGATGGGAAGCACATGGTCTTCAGCACCAGCGGCCAGGTCCTGTTCATGGGCGGCAACGGCAAGGTCCTGAAGACCCTGAAGTACGAGGAGGAAAAAGGCCTGCTCTTCTGCCCCACCTTCAGTCCGGATTCCAGGCGCGTGGCCTTCAAATGGGTATCGAAAGAGGCAGAAACCGGCCCTCGCACCACGGCCATCATCTTCTACAGCCCCGAAGGCAAGCTCACCGGCCGGGTACCCATCCCGCCCGGCAAGCTGCCGAAGACCCGCCCCACAACCGGCTCACGCCCGGCCACCGGGCCCGGCAAGTGATGGACACACTGAGGGAACTATTCTCACACGTCTGCGGCCAGGGGCGATGCTTCGCCTCCGACGGCCAGGCCCTGCCGGTCTGCCAACGCTGCCTGGGCCTGTACCTGGGCGCCGCGGCCACTGCCGCCTGGATGGCGGCCTCGGGCATCTGGCGGCGAGGGCTGCCCAGTTGGCCAGTCTTCATCGTGCACGTACTGATGTTGTCGGCGGCCTTGGTCGGCGGGCTGCACCTGCTGGACGCCGGGCCGAGCTGGCGCGCCCTCTGCGGCCTGTGGACGGGCCACGTGCTAACCGCATGGCTCATCGGCGGGGCGTGGCACCTTCGGCAGAGCCGGCGGAGCAAAAGGCAACCGCCCTGGCAGAGGGCACAGAAGCTCCAGGTCATCTCGGCCGCGGGACTGCTGGCAATCCTGGCCGGGGCCCTGCCGCTGCTGTCCCGCAGGGGCTGGTGGCTGTGGACGGCCCTGGCCGTGGTGGGGGCGGCAGTGCTGGCCGGGGCCCTGGCCGTG
>MVCS01000009.1 GCA_002049885.1 Planctomycetales bacterium 4484_123
TCCGGGGCGGACATGGCCCTGTACCGCCGCCTGGCCGACGGGGCCGAGCGGCTGGTGAAGGCCCCCGACGCGCTGGTGCACCTCGATGCCGACGAAAAGCTGCTGCTGGAGCGGATTGCCCGTCGTGGCCGATCCTTCGAGCGGATCTTCACCGCCGAGTACCTGGCGTCGTTGCGCCGAGCCTATCGGCAGGCGACGGCCGAGATGCCCTGGCCGGTAGTTGCGGTGGATGTGGGAACGACGGATCTGCTGGCTGATGGCCCGCGCCGCGAGCTGCTGGAGCGGGTCCGGGAGGCGCTGCGATGAAGCTGGCGCGGACGGTGGAGGCGGTTCGTCAGGCCGTGCGGGACGCCCGTGACGGCGGCGCGCGCCATGTCGGCCTGGTTCCGACCATGGGCGCGCTGCACCGGGGACACTACAGCCTCATCGACGCCGCGGGCAGGGGCTGTGACTTCGTGGTCGTGAGCATCTTCGTCAACCCCACCCAGTTCGGGCCCGGCGAGGACTACCAGGAGTATCCGCGCAGTTGGCAGGCCGACTGTGCCGGCTGCGAGTCGCGCGGTGTCGACGTGCTCTTCGCCCCTTCCGTCGAGGAGATGTACCCCGAGGGGTTCGCCACGACCGTGCACGTGGCGGGGCTGACCGAAGGGCTCTGCGGACGCAGCCGGCCCGGCCACTTCGACGGTGTCTGCACCATTGTCAGCAAGCTGTTCAACGCCGTCGGCCCGGACGTGGCCTTCTTCGGGGCCAAGGACTATCAGCAGGCCGTGGTCGTCCGGCGCATGGTGGCCGACCTGAACATGCCGGTGCGGATCGAGCTGTGCCCCACCGTCCGCGAGGCCGACGGCCTGGCCCTCTCCAGCCGGAACCAGCGCCTGTCACCGGCGGAGCGGGCCCAGGCCCCGGCCCTGTTTGAGTCCCTGCGCCTGGCTCGGGAGCTCGTGGCCGGGGGGCAGCGCGCAGCAGCGGAGGTGGTTGCGGAGATCCGCGCCTGCCTGGAACGCCGGGCACCCCTGGGGCGTATCGACTACGTGGAGATCGTCCACCCGGATACGCTTCGCGCGGTTGAAGAGATCGACGGGGCCGTGCTAGTGGCGGTGGCGGTGCGGTTCGCCTCCGCCAGATTGATCGACAACATGTTGGTGGACCCTTCCGCCCCGGCGGACTAAAATGCCCGGTCCGTTCGGCGCCGCGCTTGTGGGCCTGCCTCTCACCGCTGGTGCCGGGCAGGGATGGCCTTGGAGGTGCGGGCCTGGCTCCTCGACCTCGCGGATGACGGCCGATTCCTATGAGGCAGATCATCGTCGATTTCGGTCAGTTGCAGATCGGCGGCTGGCACTTCGCCCTGCGCATCTACGGCTACGGGTTGATGCTGGTGGGTGGGTTCCTGTGCGGCATCGCGCTGGGGCGGTGGCGGGCGCGGCGTTTCGGCGAAGACCCCAGGGTCGTGCCCACGCTGGGGCTTCTGGCCCTGGCGGGTGGCGTGGTGGGGGCGCGCGCCGCCTATGTGGTCCAGCACTGGGACCGGCAGTTCGCCTGGCGCGCCGAGCCGCTGGGCGAGGTACTCAACATCACCTCGGGCGGGCTGATCTACTACGGCGGGGTGGTGCTGGCCACCGCGCTCATCCTGGCC
Source organism: Planctomycetales bacterium 4484_123 (assembly GCA_002049885.1). Lineage (GTDB taxonomy): Bacteria > Planctomycetota > Phycisphaerae > SM23-33 > SM23-33 > MVCS01. Next base: position 1,634 of record MVCS01000009.1, read on the forward strand.
TACCTGTTGATCCGCCGGCTGCCGGTGCGCCGGTATCTGGACATCATCACCCCCTCGCTGATGCTGGGACTGGCCTTTGGCCGGGTCGGCTGCTTCCTGAACGGCTGCTGCTACGGGAGGCGCTGCCGAGTGGACTTCCCCCTGGCCATCACCTTTCCCTACGCCTCCAGGCCGCTGTTGAAGTTGGATGCCGCCAGCAACTGTTTCGGCGGGGCGTCCATCTCGCCGGTCTTCGCTGCCCAGGCGGCCGGGCCGCTCAGGCCGGGCGACGGTGCGATCCTCAGGGCTCCCCAGGAGCTCTCGGCCACCGAGGCCCGCTGGGCGGCCAAGCTGCGCTCGCTGCCCGTCCAGCCGGCTCAGGTTTACGGCATCGCCAACGCCCTGCTGATCTGCGGCCTGCTGCTGCTGATATCACGCCTGCGCCGGCGCGAGGGAACGGTTTTCGCATGGATGCTGATACTGTATCCTATCACCAGGTTCGTGCTGGAGAGCATCCGCGGGGACAACCCGCACGAACTGTTGGCCCTGCGGCTGACGCACAATCAGTACACGTCCGCCGGGACGGTGCTGGCGGCGGCGGTGCTGCTGGCGCTGCTGCGGCTGACGACTCCGGCGGCGGGGCCGTTCCTGGCCCAACGTCGGGCGCGGCAGGAGGTCCGCCCGGCCAGCAGCGCAAGGACACGGAAAGGAAAGGCATGATGAAGGCACGCAGGAGAGAGGTGTGGTTCGTGGCGCTGGGGCTGTGCGCCGCGGCTGGGACCGCCTTGGCCCAATCCGCCCAGACTCTGCCCATGGAAGACCTCGCGCGCCGGGCCGCCGGTGCGCTGGCCCGGCTGGAGTTCAAGATCGCCAACGAATTCATCGGCGAGGCCCGCAGCTTCGGGCAGTGCATCTGCATCGACGCCAAACGCGGAACCTTCCTGACCGGCGACGTGCCCCTCGGCGTGCCCGTCGGGGAACTGAAGGACTTCGTCCTCATACCCGCCAGCAACGCCGGCAAGAGAGTCAAGGCGCAGCTCATCACGCGCGACCCCGAGGAGAACCTCACCTTCATCCGCGCCCTGGAGCCGCACAAGTTCCAGGAGCTGAAGTTCGCCAGTTCCAAGGGGCTCAAGCTCGGCCAGCGCGTGGTGGCGGTGGGGCTGATGCGGCCCCAGTTCGGCAACGTCCCCTACGCCGGCACCGGCGTGGTGGCGGCCAAGCTTCGCCTGCCCGACGAGGTCATCTACGTCAGCGGCGGGGAGCTTACGGTGGCATCCTCGCCGGTGATGACCCTCGACGGCAAGGTGGTGGGCATCGTGGGCGGCCAGTTGCCCATGCTCACCCGGATGACCGTCAGGGGGCGATGGATGGACACGCGCATGGTCGGACGCATGCGCACCAGTTTCTTCGTGCCCACCGATGAGTTCGCTCACGTGATCGCCAACATCCCCGCCCCCAGCCAGCCGCGAAAACTGCCGTGGATGGGCAACCTCAACTTCGAGCCGGTCACGGAGGAAACGGCGGCGGTCACCGCCGGGCTGAAGGGCCGGCCCGCGGTGATGGTCGGTCGCGTGCTGTCTGACAGCCCCGCCAGTCGGGCCGGGCTCAAGCAGGGCGACGTGATCGTGGCCTTCGCCGGCAGGCCGCTGGAAAAGCTGCCCACGCCCCGGCTGGTGGCGGCGGGCCTGCAGCGGCAGTTGATTCGGCACAAGGTGGGCGAGAAGGTCAAGGTCACCGTGCTGCGCCAGGGCAAGGAGACCGACATCACCGTGACCCTGGCCCCCCGCCCGCCGCTGCCGGGCGAGGCGCCCCGCTACTATAACGGCGCCCTGGGCATCGCCACTCGGGACCTGGTGCTGCTGGAGCGCTACGCCGGGCGGGCCGAGCCGCTGACCGACCAGGGAGTGCTCATTACTGCCGTCCGGTCCAAGTCGCCGGCCGCCGACGGCAAGCTCCAGCCCGGCGACCTGATTACCTCGGTGAACAACAAGCCCATCAAGAGCGTCGCCGAGTTGAAGGCGGTGCTCAGTCCGTTGGTGAAGGGCGACGCGCCGGTGACCTTCACGGTCAAGAGGAACGGGATGCCCGTGGCGTGCGTGGTCAAGCCGCCCCGGCCCTCGCCGTCAAGGTGACCCCGGTCGCTGGCCCGTGGCAAGGCCATGTGGGTTCGACTGACAGCCTCGCTGTCGGCGGCGCTGGCGGGGGTCGGGCTGCTGTGGTCGGCCCTGGCCTGGCTGCCGCTGGCGGAGAGTCCCGGCCGGCTGCCGCTGCGAGCGCCGGCGGCGCTGGCGGCGGGCGTGGTGGGGCTGTGGGTGTGCTGGATGGCGGCGGCCGGATTGGTCAGGCCTCCGAGGGCTGCCACGCGTGCAGTACACTTTCTCTCGGCCGTGCTCGTCGCCGCCTTGGGCCTCACAGCTCTACTGGCCTGGCTCTATCACCTCACTTGAGGAGTGCAGAGATGACCGCACGGGCTGTGCTGCTGGGAACGGCGGTGTGCTTGTGCGCGGCCCGGGTGGGCGCGGCGCCGCCGGAGGCGCGAAAGCTGGCCGCTGATAGTCTTTGTCACTCGGCGCTCTCGCTGGGGCACTTGCCGAAGAACCAGGCACTGGGCTGGGCGCCAAGGATCCGGGTGCTGCTGGAGCAGGCTGAGAGGCTCTGGCCGGACCACGTGGAGGTCAACCGCCAACTGTTCGAGCTGTATCAACACTGTGGCGAGCCAAGGAGGGCGGCGCGGGCCGGCAGACGCTACCTGATGGCCCGGCCAGATGATTATGCCGTCGGGGTTGGGTGGATTCGGCTCTGCCAGGCCGGCCTGGACAGGGCGGAGGACCGCATTTCGGCCCTTCGTGACATCGCCTCCGAGCGCCGCCTGGATGGGGCAATTCGTGCGGCCGCCTCGGCGGAGCTGGCGGGCATCTACATGCGTCAGGGGCTTCGCGACGAGGCGGTGAAGGAATGCGGTCGTGCCTTGAAGCTGGATCCCTCTGAACCCGAGGCCATCAGCATCCGGGCCCGATTGGCCGCCGGGCGGACCGAGGCGGACCGGCTGGCGGACGTGCTGGCCCTGTTCCGGGCCGACCCGGCCAGTCCCCGGTCGGCCTGGGCCGTGGCCCGGACGCTTCAGGCCCTGGGCCTGTACGACGAGGCGTTGGAGTACTACAAGCACGCCGACCTGATGGCCCGGGTGCGCGTGCTCTCGGCGAACGACTTTGCGCAATTCGTGGTGGACTACTGCAACGCCATGCTGGACGCGGGCAAGGCCGAGGCGGCCGTGGTGCGCTTCGAGCCCATCGCGCGCCGGTACCGCGGCCGGTTGCTGCCGCTCCAGGCCTTGATGTGGGAGGCCTACCGGACCCTGGGCAAGTCCGAGCCGGCCAAGACGGCCCTGGAAATAATGGAGCAGACCTACAATCGCCGCTGGGCTGACCGGCAGCGGCTGGCGGGGCCGGAACTGGCCGAGATCGCATGGTTCCACGTGGTGTTCAGCCCAGACCCGGCCCGGGCGCTCAAGGTGGCGCAAGAGGCACTGAAAAAGGCCCCGGACGATCCCTTCGTCCGGCGCGTGATGGGTTCGGCCGAGCTGGCGGCGGGAAAGACCGCCGAAGGCATCCGCAGACTCAGGCCACTGGTCGCCAACGATGCCTTTGCGGCGGTGAGCCTGGTTAGGCACTTCGTCTCGGCCGACCAGCGCGGCGAGGCTCAGAAGCTCGTCGCGGCCGCCGTCGCGACCGGCCGGCCACGCAGCGGCATGGCCTGGCGCGAACTGCGCAGGACCATCGAGGAAAACAAGCTGGCCCTGCCGGCGGGCCCGGACCGGGCCCGGCTGAAGGGCATCCTTGGCAAGGAGGGAACAAGTACCTTCGAGATGGGCAAGGCCCCGGAGAAGTTCCTGGCCCTCAAGCTGACCTCTGTGCGCGCCAAGGTCAGGCCGGGCGAGCCCGTCGTGGTGAGGATAGAGCTGGAGAACATCTCGGCCCAGAGCGTCCCGCTGGGTGAGCGGGGGGTCTTGAAGCCGACGGTGTTCTTGGGCGTGGCCGTCAAGGGCGAGGCCTCGCGGCGATGGGATTTCCCCCATCTGCTCAGTGCGGAGCTGCCGGCGCCGAGATATCTGGCCCCGGGTCACGGCGCGGCGTTGAGCTTGCGGGTGGACGTCGGGGAGGTCGAGCGGGTGCTCATGACGCACCCGCTGGAGTCTCTGACCATCACGGTGACGCCGATGCTGGATCCCATCTGGCTGGGCAGGAAGCTGTATTCCTCATCGCCGGGCATCAAGGCGGCGCCGGTCATCATCCAGCGGGAGCCGTTGTTTGGTCTCTCCGGCGGGGCCGGGGCGGCCCGGGCGGCCCTGGGCCGGATAGTCCAGGACCTCCGCCGGGGCGACCTGACGGCGCGGATGCGTGCGGCCCGTCAGACCGCGGCCCTGCTGGCCCACGTCCGCGCGACCGAGCTGGGCAAGGCCAGGCCGCTGTTGCCCGGCGTGCTCAACAAGCCCGTGCTGCTGAGCATGACTGGCGCCTTCCTTCGGGACGGCACTCCATTGGTGCGGGCGGAGATGTTGAGCGCCCTGGGCTTCGTTCCGCTGGAAGAGCCGATCATAGCCCTGACGGCCCCTTGCGTGCAGGACGCCAGCGGTCTGGTTCGAGGCCGGCTGATAGAGCTCTTGGCCGGCCAGCGCACACGGGGCCACGAGACTCTGCTGAAGCTCTACCGGCGCGACTCGGACCGCTTCGTTCGCGACATGGCTGCCGCGGTGAGCGGACCGGCGGCACGGCCGGCTTGCGGCCCGGGCAGGGAGTGACTTAAGATTCTTCCGCGTGATGACCCAACCATCGACAGCCGCGGCGGGGCGGTATCTCAGGCAGGTGGTGTATCCCGACCTGGGGTCGGCGGGCCAGCGTCGCCTGGCCGCCTCGTCGGCCCTGGTGGTCGGGGTGGGGGGGCTGGGCTGCACCGTGGCCGACCTGCTGGCTCGGGCCGGGGTGGGGCACCTGCGCCTGGTGGACGACGACCGGGTGAGTCTGGAGAATCTGCATCGGCAGGTGCTGTTCGACGAGGTCGATGCCGCCGCCGGTGCGGCGAAGGTGCAGGCCGCCGCTCGCCGGCTGGGACGGATCAACGGCCAGGTGCGGCTGGAGGCGGTCTCGGCCCGCTTCGGCCCGGACAACGCCCTGGAACTGGCCGGCGGAATGGACGTGATCGTGGACGGGACGGACAACTTCGCGTCCCGGTTCGTCATCAACGACCTGGCCGTACAGGAGGGCATCCCCTGGGTCTTCGCCGGGGTGGTGGGGGCGGAGGGCCAGACGATGACCGTGGTGCCGGGCCGGACGCCCTGCCTGCGCTGCGTGTTCGAATCGCCGCCGCCTCCGTGCCTTGACCCCAGTTGCCGCAGTGCCGGGGTGCTGGGCCCGGCGGTGGCGGCGCTGGCGGCCCTGGAGGCCATGGAGGCGCTGAAGATCCTCTCCGGCCGTCCCGACAGCGCCAGCCGGTGGCTCAGGAAGTTCGACTTCTGGTCCGGCGGTTTCCAGCAGATCGACTTGGCCGAGGCTTGCGAGAGAAGCGACTGCCCCTGCTGCAAGCGCCGGCAGTTCGATTTTCTTCATCCGTGAGGCTATAGTGGAGCGCTTCGATTCGCCCGGCGCTTCTGTGCGCAGTGGCCCATCGAGGAGAACGCAGGTGGGTTCTGTTTTTGAGGATGTCACCGGGACCATTGGGCGGACCCCGCTGGTTCGTGTTCGTCGGCTGATCCGGGCCCGGGCAACGGTTCTGGCCAAGCTGGAGGGCGCCAATCCGCTGGGGTCTGTGAAGGACCGCATCGGCCTTTCGATGATTATGGCGGCCGAGGAGGCCGGGAAGCTCTCGCCCGGGGCGGTCATCGTCGAGCCCACCAGCGGCAACACGGGCATCGGGCTGGCCTTCGTGGCGGCCGCTCGGGGCTATCGCTGCATCCTGACCATGCCGGAATCGATGAGCGTGGAGCGACGGAAGGTGCTGGCCGCGTTGGGCGCGGAGGTGGTGCTGACGCCGGCGGAGAAGGGCATGCCGGGCGCCATCGCCAGGGCCGAGGAGATAGCCTCGGCCGAGGGGGCCTTCATGCCGCAGCAGTTCGAGAATCCCGCCAACCCCGAGGTCCACCGGCGCACCACCGCCGAGGAGATCTGGGCCGACACCGCCGGCCAGGCCGACATCCTCATCTCCGGCGTGGGCACGGGCGGGACCATCACCGGGGTCGCCGAGGTCATCAAGGCGCGCAAGCCGCAGTTCAAGGCCATCGCCGTGGAGCCGGCCCAAAGCCCGGTGCTGAGCCAGACGCTCGCCGGCCAGCCGCCCCAGCCGGGGCCTCACAAGATCCAGGGCATCGGCGCGGGTTTCGTGCCGAAGGTTCTCAACCTGGAGGTGGTGGACGAGGTCATCGCCATAGAGCAAGAGGAGGCATTGGACTGGGCCCGGCGGGCGGCCCGGCTGGAGGGGCTGTTCGTGGGCATCTCTTCCGGTGCCGCACTGCGGGCCGCCGACATCGTTGCCGCCCGCCCCCAAAGCGCGGGCAAGGTCATCGTCGCCATTCTGCCCAGTTATGGAGAGAGGTACCTTTCGACTGCCCTGTTCGAGGGAGTTGCGGGCTGATGCGGAATTACGTGGACCTGCACACGCACTCCAACGTCTCGGACGGTCAACTGCGTCCGGCGGAGGTGGTGCGGCTGGCGGAGCGCAAGCGTCTGGCGGCGGTGGCCCTGACGGACCACGACAGCGCTGACGGCCTGGCGGAGGCCGAGGCCGCCGCCCGGGCGCTGCCCATCCGTTTCGTCCGGGGGGTGGAGATCTCCGCCAGCTTCAGCGGCGGGACCATGCACATCGTGGGGCTGGGGATAGACCCGGCCAACCGCAGGCTGCGCAGCGCGATGGGCAGACTTGTCCGCGCTCGCCAGCGGCGCAACCCCAAGGTGGTGGCCAAGCTCCGGGCCATGGGCGTTGACGTGACGCTGGAGCAGTGGCGGGCCTGGGCCGGCGACTGCCGCATGGTCGGCCGGCTGCACATGGCCAAGCTGCTGTGCGCGAAAGGCTATGCCCGGGACGTCGGCGATGCCTTCCGGCGCTATATCGGTGCCGGGGCCCCGGCCTTCGTGGACAAGGAACTACTCAGCCCGCGAGAGGCGATCGAGGCCATCCACGCCGCCGGCGGGCTGGCGGTGCTGGCACACCCGCCGGAGCTCAACTACGGCTCCAACGCCCGGCTGGAGCGCATCGTCCGCTCCCTCGTCCGCGACGGCCTGGACGGCATCGAGGCCATCCACTCCGAACACAGCCCGGCCCAGACGCGGCACTATCTGGCGCTGGCTGGCCGGCTGGGGCTGCTTGTCTCGGGCGGGTCGGATTTCCACGGGCCTGACCAGCTTGACAACCGCGTCGGGTTGCCCAGGGTGCCCCTGGCCGCCGTTGAAGAACTGCTTGCCAGGATCCACTGCTGAGTGATACCTTCCCAAGGGAGGTGATGGCGGCTCAAGCGGAAACTGCCGCCGCCAGCCCGATTGGCGTGTTCGATTCCGGACTGGGCGGCCTGACGGTCCTCCGGCGGCTTAGGCAGCACCTGCCGGGGGAGGACTTCATCTATCTGGGCGATTCCGCCCGCGTCCCCTACGGCACCAAGTCGCCGGAGACGGTCCGCCGTTTCGCCCTGGAGGATGTGGCGTTCCTGAGCCGCTTTGCCCCCAAGGTTGTGGTGGTGGCCTGCAACACGGCCTCCGCCGTGGCCCTGCCGGAACTGCGGGCCCGCAGCGCCGCCAAGGTCGTGGGCGTGGTGAGACCGGCGGCGGAGCAGGCGGTGCGCATCGCCGGGGCCGGGCCCATCGGCGTCATCGGGACGGAGGCCACCATCGCCTCCGATGCTCATCGCAAGGCCGTCGCCGCCATCGACGGGCGAATCGAGGTCATAACAGTCGCCGCGCCCCTGCTGGTGCCTATCGTGGAGGAGGGCCGGCCACAGGACGACCCGGTCGTCTTGTCGGTGCTGAGCGACTACCTGCGCCCGCTTCAGCGCTGCCGGCCCACGGTGCTCGTGCTGGGCTGCACGCACTATCCACTGCTGGCACGTGCCGTCGGCAAGCTCATGGGGCCGGAGACCCACTTGTTGGACCCGGCCGAGGCGGTGGCCGAGGTGGTGGAGCAGCACCTCCGGCAGCGGGGGCTGCTGAGGCAGCGGCGGCATGAGGGGGCATTGCGGTGTTTCTCCACCGACACGGCGGAGCGTTTTGCCGGGCTGGCCCGGCGTTTCCTCGGCCATGAGGTGGACGATGTGCAGTGGGTGGGTACGGACGAGCTGACTGGAGCCGGGCGGGAGGCAGTGGAGGCATGAAGAAGGCGGCGATGGGCGTGGCGCTGATGGCATCGGTGCTGGGAGGCTGCGCCTGGTCGGGGCGCGGCATCAGTTGGGCCGGACTGGTGAGAAAGGTCAAGGGCCCCAGCGACCGGGAACTGCTGGAACAGATCGAGTCGCCCGATGCTGACCTGCGGCGCGCGGCTATCGAGCGGCTCTCGAGGAAGAAGGCCTACCGCCGTGGCCCCTGGCCGGGACTGTATGCAGTCAAGGTCAAGGACGAGGACGCCACGGTCCGCGTCGCCGCGCTGCGGGCCTTGGCACAGTGCGGGGAGAAGAAGTACCTGCCCGACATCCTGGCTGCCCTGAAATGTCCGACGCGTGACAGTCCCGGCGAACCCGACCCCGCCGTCCGCCGGGCCGCCGCTGTCGCCCTGGACAGCCTGTACGATGATCGGGCGGCCAAGCCGCTCATGGTTGCTCTCCGGTCCGATCAGGACGGGACGGTTCGCGCCGCTGCCGCCCGGGCACTGCGCCATCACTGCCGCCGCAAGGTGCTGGAGGCCCTGGTGGAGTCGGTGGACAAGGATGGCGAGTTCCTGGTGCAGTACAATGCGGCCGAGGCCTTGCGCGAGTTGACGGGCCGGCAGATCGGCACTGATGCCGAGCTGTGGCGCAGGGCGATTGCCGGCGGGCCTCAGGCCGCCACTCAGCCAGCGGCGCAGGCGAAGCGGCCGTGGTGGGATTTCTTCGGCCTGACGCAAAAGAAGCGCAAGAGCGAGAAGCAATAGCTCCGCCGGGGGAGATTGGGCGGGCAAGGGGTCACATCTGCTCGACGGTCTCGATGCCCAGCAGATTCAGGCCGGTGCGGATGGTGCGCGCGGTCAGGTCGCACAGCGCCAGCCTGGCAGAGCGCTTGGGCTCGTCCGATTTCAGCACCGGGCAGCTCTCGTAGAAGCCGGTGAAGGTCACCGCCAGCTCGTACAGGTAGCCACAGAGCAGATGGGGCAGGCAATCGTCGGCGACGGCCTGGAGCGTCTCGGGGAACTGGAGCAGCTTCACCGCCAGGGCGCGCTCCGCCGGCTCGCCCAGGCCAAACTCGATGCCGCTCAGGTCGCCCGTCCCCGGGCCGCCCTTGCGGAAGATGCTGCGGATCCGGGCATAGGCATACTGCATGTACGGGGCGGTGTTGCCGTCCAGGGCCAGCATCTTCTCGAAACTGAAGATGTAGTCGCTCATGCGGTTCTGGACCAGGTCGGCGTACTTGACCGCCCCGATGCCGACGACCCGTGCGATTTGCCGGCGCTGCTCGACGGGCAGGGCCGGGCTCTTCTGGCTGACCAGTTCGAAGGCCCGTCGCTCGGCCTCGTCCAGCAGCCAGGCGAGCTTCATGGTCTGGCCGTCGCGGGTTCGGAACGGCCGGCCGTCGGCGCCCTGCATTGTCCCGAAGGCCACGTGTTCCAGGGCCACTTCAGGCGGGGCGAAGCCTGCCGCACGCGCCACCGCGAAGACCTGCTGGAGGTGCAGCGTCTGCCGCGAGTCGATGACGTACAGGATGCGGTCAGCGTGCAGGTGCCGGACGCGGTAGCACATGGCGGCCAGGTCCGTGGTGGCGTAGAGGTACCCGCCGTCGGACTTCTGCACTATGACCGGCAGCGGCTGGCCGTCCTTGTTCTTGAACTGCTCCAGGAAGACGCACTTGGCCCCCTCTGATTCCCTCAGCAGCCCGGCGGAGGCCAGTTCGTTCACGACCTCCGGCAACTGGCTGTGGTAGTCGCTCTCGCCGCGGATGTCCTCGCGGCTCAACAGCACCCCCAGGCGCCGGTAGATCTCCTCGCAGGCCTCCAGCGACATCTCCCGCGCGTAGCGCCAGGCCAGGCCCTCCTGCCGGTTGCGCGGGTCGCCGCGGTCTTGGAGCATCGTGGTTATGTACCGTGAGACGCCTGACAGCGGGATGGGGCGGCGGTCTGGGGGCGAGTTGACCGTCAGCTCTGTGCCTTCCGCCAGCGTCTCCACGCGGTTGACGAAGCGGTACGCCGGCAGCAAATCGTCGAGCGTGAGTTCCCGGCTGTGCAGCAGTGCCCGGAGGTAGGGATAGAAGACCTTCTGGCCGTCGGGGTCGGCGTCCAGGTCCTCCTGGTGCCGCTGGCAGATGGGCCGGAGGGCCTCGGTTCGCCTGGCCGGCTCGTCGCCCGGCGAAAGCGCCGAGAGCCTCTCCAACTCGCGGGAGATGTACCCCGGCTGGCCGCGGTGCCGGGCCATGCAGATGTGCCACAGCCCCAGGATGACCATGCCGAACTGGGTGCCCCAGTCGCCGACGTGGTTCTGGCGGATGACCTTGTGCCCCAGGAACTCCAGCAGCCTTACCAGGGCGTCGCCGATGATGGTGGAGCGCAGGTGTCCGACGTGCATTTCCTTGGCCAGGTTCGGCGAGGAGTAGTCCACCACGACGGTCTGGCGGTGCTCGGGCACCTCCGCGCCCAGGCGTTCGTCGCCCAGCAGCTCCGCCAGTCGCCCGGCCAGCCATTCCCGGCGGAGGTGCACGTTGATGAACCCCGGCCCGGCGACCTCCACCCGTTCGGCCAGCTCTGCCAGGTCGGCCTGCGCCCGACGGGCGACCCGATCGGCCAGCTCGCGCGGATTGCGCTTGAGCTTCTTGGCGGCGGCCATCACCCCGTTGGCCTGGTAGTCGCCGAACTGCGGGCGCGTGGACGGCACCACCATGGCCGGCAGCCCTTCCACGCCGGCGGCGTCGCGCAGGGCGACAGAGAGTCGCTCTTCCAGCCGGCGGCGAAGGTTCATCTGGCCTTTCCGCCCTGGCCCTTGGCCTTGGCCGCAGCGGCCGACTGCTTGGCCTTTGGCTTCGACGGCACCAGTGTGATGATGCCGGTGTCGCTGACCTTGACGACCAGCCCCAGGTCGCCCACGTCCAGCCGGCGGCGGAGCAGGGAGGCGATGCGTTGCGGTTTCCGGCCAGTGGCCTTGGCGATCCGCGGGGCACCGATGAAGGTGAACTCGCCGTCCCCGGGCCCCGGGCGCAGCCACTTCGGGCCAACCAGCACCGGAGGCTTGATGCACTCGGCGATGGCCTTTTCGAAGCGTTTGCTCAGTTCCTCCTGTAGCTTCATCGCAGCATCTCCCTTGGCCTTTCAGCGTCGGCCGCCAGCCCGCTGCCAGTCGATGTGCGGGGCGTCACCCCACATCAACTCCAGTTCGTAGTAACGCCTCGTTTCATCATCAAACAAGTGCACGACCACGTCAATGAAGTCCAGCAGTATCCAGCGGGCGGCATCGCGCCCGGCGACGTTGAAGGGATGATGGCCCCGCTGGCCGGCCCACTCGGCGGCCTCGTCGGCCACGGCCCGCATCTGCACGTCGGAGCTGCCCGTGGCGACGACGAAATAGTCAGTCACGGGGCTGATGCCGCGCAGGTCCAGCACCAGGATGTCGGCGCAGTGGCGGTCGTGGGCCAGGCGGGCAACGCCGACGGCCAGTCGCCGGGCCGAGCATCTCCGAGCGCCTTTCTTTTTCGCAGGCCTGCTCATCGAGTCCATACGCCGGTCCCAGCCGGCGGCATGGCGGGCGACTCCGGCCCTCACCGCCCCAGGTGCAGCAGCTCGGAGAGACGCGGGGCGAAACGGACCACCACGCCGGCGAACACGACCGAGACCATGCTCATGAGCTTGATGAGGATGTTGAGGCTGGGACCGGAGGTGTCCTTGAACGGATCGCCCACGGTGTCGCCGACGACGGCGGCCTTGTGGTTCTCGGAACCCTTGCCGCCCAGCTCGCCGGTCTCGATCCATTTCTTCGCGTTGTCCCAGGCCCCGCCGGCGTTGGCCATGAAGATGGCCAGGGCGAAACCGCAGGTCAGCCCGCCGGCCAGCAGGCCCAGGACACCGGCCACGTCCAGCAGCAGTCCCACCGCCACGGGAACTATCAGTGCCAGCAGCGAGGGGATGATCATTTCCCTCTGGGCACCGGCCGTGGAAATCGCCACGCACCGGGCGTAGTCCGGCTTGCCGGTACCCTCCATGATGCCGGCCACCTCGCGGAACTGCCGGCGGACCTCCTTGACCATGGCGTTGGCGGCCCGGCCGACAGCCTTCATGGTCATGGCGCTGAAGAGAAACACCAGCAGCACACCCGCGAACATCCCACACAGCACCTTCGGGTTCATCAGCGTCACGCCGTAAAAGCTCATGAACTGGCCCAGCGACGCCTGCCGGGCCGAGACCAGCCGGACCCGGGTCGGCCCCGGCCGGCCGGCGCCGGCCGGCAGTAGCAGATCGCGGAGGTTGTTCTCCTGGGGCGGGCCCAAAGGTCCGACCGAGCCGCTGCTCGCCGGATCCCGTGGAAGGGCCCGCACCGGGCCGGGGGAAAGCCTGGGCATGGGCGAGAGCGGCAGGAAGGAATCGAAGCAGTCCTCCGTGGTTCCTTCCTTGACCTTCATCGCCAGCTTGCCTCCGCGCAGGGCGACCAGTTTGCCCACGCCCGCGGCGGGGTCGGTGCCGGCGGTGGGGAAGCGGCTCACCACGGCGCTGCGGGCCTCGCGGATGAGCCCCACGCGGACCTCCTCCACGTAGGCGGCCAGCAGGGCCAGGGCCGTCAACGCGGCCGAGCCGATGGCGAAGCC
>MVCS01000112.1 GCA_002049885.1 Planctomycetales bacterium 4484_123
ACGCTTATCAACGACGGACAGGTCCGCACCGCCGGCGGAGATACCGCCGTCTTCGCCGACGTGGACAACAGTGGCTGGGTGGAGGTCATTGAGAACACCACCACCTTCTACGGCGACTTCACCAATAACCCGGGCGCCACCGTGAAGAACACCGGCGGGACCATCCGCTATCTCGGCACCTTCACCAACAACGGGGCCGTCATCTCCGACCCGGCCGACAACTACTTCCTGGATGTCCTCAACGGCGATACCGGCTACTTCGTGGGCGGCGTCGGCGACCGCTTCATCGTCGCCGGCGACTTCCTCTCATCCAGCACACAGAACGCCCAGTGGGACACCGCCGGGGCCGAACTGATCTTCAAGGCCGGCGCCGGCCGGCAACATACCCTCAGCGTCACCGGCGCCGACCTGGGCAAGGACCCGGCCGGCTGGGTGGACAACTTCGCCTGGGGCAGGTTGCTCATCGAGCCGGCCCAGAAGCTGCTGCTCGAGGACGGCAACGCCGTCCCCGACGGCGGGCTGTACCTGGGCGAACTGGTCTTCGGCGGCGTCGGTTCGGGCATCGTCCTGAACAGACTCCACGTGTACTACCTCAACGGCGGTGACCCGAAGGAGCTGTTCTACGGCGACGCCAACCTGGACGGCATGGTCAGCATCGCCGACCTTGGCGCCCTGGCGGACAACTACGGCCGGGAGGGCGTGACCTGGTATCAGGGCGACTTCAACGCCGATGGTCGCAGCGGCATCGCCGACCTCGGCGCCCTGGCCGACAACTACGGCGCGGGCCGACCCGGCGGGGCCGCAGCCGTGCCCGAGCCAGCCGCCGCTGCACTGCTGCTGGTGGGTTTCGGTGCCTTGCTGCGGCGGCGGCGCAGGTAAGGGCGGCCCAGCCCCTTGGGGCAACGCGGCGCTGCCGCAAAGAAAAAAACCGCCCGGCGGTTCCTCCCGGACCGCCGGGCGGCTGCATTTTCACGGTATCCGACGCTGCACGCTGCCCGCGGCAGGCCGTGCAGCAAACCTTCTCAATGCCCGGGAGAGGACTCGAACCTCCACCGGCCATACGGCCGACCAGCCCCTCAAGCTGGCGCGTCTGCCAGTTCCGCCACCCGGGCGCCCTCCAAGAGCAAGGCTATTGCCTGATACGCTCACTGTCAAGTCACCCCGGCCTGCAACTTCGTCGGTCGGCCCGTCGGGCGGATGCATCGGCCGGCCGGCTTCGGTGCCTGACGCCGCTGGGGCGCTCAAGAACACAATCCCTGGATGGAGCTGACGGTCAAGTGGGCGCCCATCAGGGCCAGCAGGGAGTACACGATGAGGTTGAAGATTCGCTGGTTGACCCGGTGATGCAGGAATATCCCCAGGGCCGCCCCGGCCACTACCGCCGGTGCCAGCGCCGCGGAAGTCAGCAGCGTGTCGGTGTCCAGCAGGCCCAGCAGGGCGTAGGGCACGACCTTGACCTGGTTGCCGATCCAGTAGTACAGCGTGGCGGTGGCTACGTATGTTTCTTTGGCCATCTGTTGGGGCAGCAGGTACATGGTGGTTATGGGCCCGGCCGAGTGGGTCAGCGTGGAGGTCAGCCCCGCCGCCGCGCCGATGCCGAAGCCGTGGGCGAACCCCGGCCGGTACGCCCGCAATTCCCCCCGGGCCGCCCTGACGGCCTGGAGGGCCACGAACCCAAGGGCAATCAGCCCGATGGTCAGGCGGAGGGCCAGATTGGGCCCGGCCATGCCCTCCGGACCCCGGCCCATGCGCAGGTAGCCCCACAGCACCGCCGAGCCGATGCCCACACCCAGGACTGCGCCCGGCACCAGGAAGCGAATGTTGCGCCAATCCCATTTCCACCGCCAGTAGCCGACCGCCACGTAGTCGCAGAGGATCAGCAGCGGCAGGATGATGCCCAGCGGTGAGAGGCGCGGGTGGTCCTGGCAGGCGTAGATCATCAGTGGCATGCTGAGAATGCCGACGCTGCCGGCGAAGCCGCCCTTCGCCGCTCCCATGATCAGCGCCGACAGCGGCGCCAGCACCAGGAATTGCCCGGCGCTCTCCAGCCCCGACGGCAGCAGCCACAGCCCGAGCATCGTTTCCATCCGGCTTGTCCTCCGGCGAACTTGCGAACTTTACGCCATCCCGGCCGGAAGTGACAGGCTCGCCTTGGCCCGGGCCCGCCGAGGTGCCCGGAACAATTCCGCCCGGCGGTTCTCTAACCTTTTGGCGGCGAGTGGGTGGCCCCCGGCGCGGCGGGTGAGGGTCCGGCAAGCGGTGACCGGCAGTGGTGAGCTCTGGCCGGCCGGGGTACAATACAAGTAGCTCAGGCGTGCCCGGCTCGGCGGGACGGGAGACAGTGTCATGCACGTGGTGGAATGCCCGCATTGTCATCGGAAGTTCAAGGTCCCCAGGGCGGTCAGTGCCGCGAGGATGAAGTGCAGCGCCTGCGGGGCGTCGTTTGTGGGTTCCAGCGAGCAGTTGCCGGATCCGGTCCAGGCGCCGCGTGAAGCTCCCGCCGCCCCGCCTGCTGTCCCCCGGCCGATGCCTCGTAGGCCCGGCCCCATCCCGCTGGTGGTCTGCATCGTCGGCCTCGTCGGTATCGTCGTGCTGGTGGTGGTGTTCGTTTGGGTTCGCACCCATCCCACGGTGGTTACGGCCAAGTTGGACCGGAAGACCGGGATCGTCATCGAGCAGGGCCGGGAGCGTTTGACGGAGAAAGAGGCCCAGCGCCGCATCCGCCAGAGCGCCGCCCTTGCCAGGCAGGAGCGAATGGTCCAGAAGGGCCAGCTCCGGCCCCAGGCCGCCGGCCCGGGGGTCGGGGCGCCAGGGGATCCCGCGGGGATGCTCGAGCGGATGTCCCGGCCCGCGGGGCCGGCCAACTCCCCGGCGTCGCCCAGGACGCCTTCTACGGCGGGCAAGGGTGACCCCATGTTGCAGGTGGGCATCCCGGCGTTGGTCTCCGCGGGGGCGGTGGGGGACGACTATCGCATAGCCTGTGGCAGCGTCCTGAGCCTTTACGACGAGCCTTTGGCCCGGGTGACAGTGGCGGCGTACGTGGACGGCGAGCGGGTCCAGGCGCGGGACTATCCCTACGTGCCGCCGCGGGGGACTGTGCGCTACTCGTTGCCCTTGCCGGCGGGGGTGGACAGCTCCAGGCTCAAGCTGCTGGCCACCTGTGTGCGCGCCGGGCCCGGGACGGTTATCTGGGAGGTGCCGCAGGCAGAGGTCTCCAGGAAGCCGGAGTTGGACGGTTCGACCACCTGGAGCGGCAGGGCGCGCAATCGGGCCGACGTGCCGCTCAAGGATGTGGTGATCTATATCGATTTCTACGACCGCGACGGCGTTTGGGGCGGTGCCGCCCAGGGCCGACTGGAAGGCGCCGAGGTGCTGGGGGTGGGCAAGAGCGGCTTTTTCCGCGTCAAGACCACTGATCTGAAGGCCGCCACCGCCGAGATTTGGAGCGTGCGGGTGGTGGGCGTGAAGTACTGACCGGCACGTGCCGGGCAAGGTCGTTGCGGGGGCTCTTGCCCTTCGCCGCCTGGGCCGGTACAAGCTCCATGGCATGATTCCAATCCGCACCGACCGACGCAACGAGCACACGCCGTGGGTGAACTACGCCCTCATCGCGGCCAACGTGCTCGTATTCGTCTTCGTGCAGAAGATGGGACGGGCCTACGGCAGCCAAGGGGGGCTCTTCCAGCCGCTGCATCCTGACGAGCCGACGGTCCAGCATTTCTTCACCAGCATGTTCATGCACGGCGGGTGGGACCATCTGCTCGGAAACATGCTGTTCCTGTGGGTCTTTGGCAACGCGGTCAACGATGCCTTCGGACACCTCGGGTACCTGGCGTTCTACCTGGCCGGTGGGCTGACCGCCGGGGTCGGTTACGTGGTGCTGTCAGGTTCGGCCCCGGTGCTGGGGGCCTCCGGGGCCATTTCCGCCGTCACTGGTGCCTTCCTGGTGCTGTTTCCCCGAGTCCGGGTGACCGTCCTTTTCATCTTCTTCTACATCGTTCCCTTCGAGATCACCAGCCTGGTGTTTCTGTTGTTCCAGTTGATCTGGAACCTGTACTACACGGTGTTCCGCTTGGATGGCGGCGGGGTGGCCTACGCAGCTCACGCGGCCGGTTACGTCTTCGGCATCGGCATAGTGGCGCTGCTGCTGTGGGGCAGGCTGTTGCCCAGGGACGTTTACGACCTGCTGAGCCTGATCCGCACCTGGCGCCGCCGGCTGGGCTACCGCCGGCTCGTCTCGGGCGGCTACGATGCCTTTTCGCCCGGGCCGGGTCGCCTTCGGCGCCCGCCGCCGGGGCCGGGGGTCGCCCCCGCGCTGCGCCCGGTCCAGCCGACCGCTTCGCCACGCGAGCAGGAGCTGCGGGCACGGATCGCGGTGGCCCATCGTCAACGGGACTTCGCCACCGCGGCCGGGGCTTATCTGGAACTGGTCCAGTTGGCCTCTGATGCCGTGCTGCCCTTGCCGCAGCAACTCGATGTCGCCAACTACCTGATGTCCACTCATCAGTACCCCGCCGCTGCCGACGCCTACGAGCGCTTCCTGCGCCACTATAGCAACTACGAGTACGTTGGGGACATCCGGCTGATGCTGGGTTTGCTCTATAGCCGATACCTTAGACAAGACGAACGGGCGGAGATGTACCTCGCCCGGGCGGTCCCCGACCTGTTCGACGCGAGCAAGCTGGAACTGGCCCAGGCCGAACTGGCGGAGGTGCGCCGGCGCCTGGGCCGGTGAGGGCCTTTGCGGACGGGGCACGACTGCCGCGGTTGGGCCCGTGTGAATCGGCTGGCGGCGGTCGTGGCAGGGCCGGAAGTGGGCTGGATCGCCTGGCCTTCGGCCCGGCCGGCGGCCAGCGGCACGGAGGCTGGAATGGCTGCCGAGCGGTTTCCTCTGGAGCTGATTCCCCCCGAGTCGATGTTCGAGCTTGCCTGGTGGGCGCTGTTGGTGCTTGCCGGGTGCATCTGCGTGCTGCTGGGGCTGCTGCTTGTCCTGGTTGGCCGCCATGTGGCCCGGGTTGTCGCGGCCTTGGCCGCTGCGGCCGGCGGAGCAGCGGCCGCACCGCTGATCGCCCAGGCGGTCGGCTTCAGGAACGTCTGGGTCGTGGGCCTGGCGGCGCTGGTGAGCGGCGGTCTCTTCGGTTTCATTCTAGCTCGCTTCCTGTGGGCGGCCTTGCCTGGGCTGGCCCTGGGCTTCGCGGTGCTGGCCATCTGCCCAGGACCGCCGGGCGCGGCGAGTCGGCCCGCGGGAGACGACCACGGCCCGCAGGCGGATGGCCTTCGTGCGGCGCCGGCGGCTTCAGTCACTGCGGTGGCGGACTGGGCGATGGCCCTGGGGCGGCGCCGAACTGTGCTGGTGGTAGCTGCGCTGCTGCTGCCCGTGGCCTTGTGCGTGGGGCTGGAGTTGTTTTTCCCGCGCTCGGTGATGATCTTCGCCACGGCCTCGGCCGGGGCGGTGTTGACTGTCGGTGGGGCGCGACTTCTGGCAAGGGCCGCAAGGTGGGAGCAGTTGAAGGCATGGGCCGGTCGGCCGGTAGTCCTGGGGGCCGCCGTTGGCG